>JBEVMI010000021.1:0-4611 GCA_040508685.1 Spongiibacteraceae bacterium | reverse complement strand
TTCGCTGATAACCGGTCGGGTCTGCGTCTTAATGTCGGCGAGCTCTCGGTGGATGCCCCGGCGCGGGCATAAGCTGAGTCCCAATCGGTCTTTTTCGATTCGCCAAAGCCCCTCTAACATTCTTCTTCAGCGGTCGAATAGCTCATTGCCATGTCTGTGCGATGCATGTCGACGTTAAATGGGGAGGCGTATGCGATGGGTTTTTTGATTGTTCCCGGTTTGGGCGATAGCGGCGAAGGCCACTGGCAGACGTTGTGGGAACAACGTTTTCCCGATGCGCGACGGGTGCAACAGGTGCATTGGGATCAGCCCGATTTACAGCGCTGGTCGGATCAGGTGGTGCGCACGCTGGAAGCGCATGGCGAAGCCTGGGTGATTGCGCACAGCTTCGGCTGCCTGGCGACGGTGCATGCGTTGCCGCGTGTGAGTGCGCTGGTCAAAGGCGTGTTTCTGGTCGCGCCGGCCGATCCCGACAAGTTCGGTGTGGCCGCGCAGCTGCCGCTGCATCCGGTGCCGGTGCGCGGCGCTCTGGTGGCGAGTCGCAGCGATCCGTGGCTCAGCTTCGAGCGCGCGCGGTTGTGGGCACAACGCTGGGAGTTGCCCGTGTTCGACGCCGGTGATGCCGGTCATATCAATATGGCTTCAGGGCACGGGGCTTGGGAGCAGGGCTGGCGCTGGCTGCATCAGCTGCGTCGTTATGGTCGCGATTCCCTGCAGGTGGTCGATATCGGCGCCAATCACTGGCTGGGGCAGGCGGGCGATATCCGACAGCGCCATTTGCGCGCCAGCAGTTTCTGCTTTTAACGCGCGCTAGGGGTTGCGACGGGCAAGATCGGTTTCGAGTACCTGCTGATAGTGCAGGCAGTAATCGTTGAGATCCTGCGTATTCAGGGGCGGGCTAAAATAATAACCCTGTCCGTAATCGCAACCGGATTCGCGCAGGAAATCGTATTGTTCTTTGGTTTCGATACCTTCGGCGACGACGCGGTAGCGGAGTTTGTGTGCCATCGCGATGACCGCGGCAGTAATTTCCATATCGTCCTTGTCGTGCGGAATATCCATCACGAACGAACGGTCCACTTTCACGACGTTCACGGGCAGGCGCTTGAGATAGCCGAGCGACGAATAGCCGGTGCCAAAATCGTCGATCGACAAACCGACACCGAGTTTTTTAATGCTGTTGAGGCTGTCGAGCGTCGTTTCCAGATTTTCCATCAGCACGGTTTCGGTCAGCTCCAGTTCCAGCTGGGTGGCCTGTAAACCACAGGCATTTAATGTGCTCTGAATAAACTCCACCAGCTCCTTATCCTGAAACTGGCGAATCGACAGATTGACGGTCATGACGGCGCGATTGCTGATCAGGCGCGAATCGAGCAGTGCGCGCATTTGCTGGCAGGCCGTGCGCAGAATCCAGCGCCCCAGCGGAATGATCAGATCGGTTTCTTCGGCGATCGGAATAAATTCGATGGGACTGACCAGACGCTCGCCATTGACCCAGCGAACCAGCGCTTCGAAGCCCACCAGTTGCCCGCTCATCAAATCGATTTGCGGTTGATAGAACAGCACGAACGACTCCTGCTCGATGGCGTTGCGCAGGTTGTTGACCAGGCGCAAATGATCGACCAGGTCGGTGTTCATCTCCGTCGTAAAGAATTTAAAGGTATTGCGGCCATCGTCTTTTGCGCGGTACAGCGCGAGGTCGGCATTTTTGATCAGCGTTTCAGCAGTGTGACTGTCCTCGGGCGCCATGGATATACCGAGGCTCGCACTGATGGCGATTTCCTGATCGCCGAGCAGCACGGCTTTGCTGAGAGCCCCCAGAATTTTTTCGCAGATGGTCGACACGGTCAGCGTGTCCGGCACGTTGGGCAGGATTACCGCGAATTCGTCGCCGCCCAGACGCGCGACGGTATCGGTAAACCGCACGCAATGACGCAGGCGTTCGGCGACGACGGTCAGCAGCGAATCGCCGGAGTCGTGGCCCATCGAATCGTTGACGTGTTTGAAGTGGTCGAGGTCGATCAGAATCAACGCGACGCCCCCACCGTTGCGGGGAATATTGCCGAGCATGTGTTCGAGGCGGTTGCGAAACAGGCGGCGGTTGGCCAGCCCGGTCAGCGTGTCGTAAAACGCCATCTGTTCGAGCTGATCATGCGCCTGCTTCAGCTCGGAAATATCGGATAACGTGCCGAGATATCCTTGCTGCTGGCCCTTGCCGTTGCGCACGGGCGCGACGTGGCCGTTAATCCATTTGAGCGAGCCATCGGCCAGCAGCAGGGAGCTTTCCAGATTGGCTTCAGTGCCTTTTTGAAACAGCACCTGGAATTGATCGGAGATGCGACGGCGGTCATCCGGGTGCACGGTGTGCAGCCAGCCATCGCTAATAAGCTGTTCTACCGTCAGCCCGGTGATCGCGCTCATTTCCTCGTTGGCGTAGATACATTTGCCGGTGCGATCGAGCTGAAAGATACCAACCTTCGACGATTCGCTGATCAGCCGGAATTTTTCTTCGCTCTCGCGCAGCGACGCGTCTTCGCGTTCGATCATTTCCAGCATCTGGTTGAAGGAGTCCACCACCTGGCCGACTTCGTCTGCACCAAACTTATCGGCGCGGATCGAGTAGTTGTCAGTTGCCACGACTTCTGCGGCAGTGCGTCCGAGCAACAACAATGGTTTGGCGATCTGGCGCGACAGGATCGTGCAGATGACCAGGGCAAGAGCGCTGGCCATCGCCATCACCGGTATCAGCATCAATAGTTTCTGCTGCAGGCGCGACAACGTTTCCGCCATGGATGCGCGCAGGTAGAGCGAGCCGACGGTGGCACCGTCGAGCTCGATTGGTTGCCAGACCTCCAGCGAGCGCTCGAGCAGACGAATTTCCTGGCGCTGCGGTATCTGCGCCGAGGGACACGCTTCTTCGATGCCGCCGTCAAACTGAGCCAGCAGCGTCGACGCGCGCTGGCTGTTGCCGGTATCGGGGTCCTGCCGGTAAATACAGCCGAGTTCGATGCCGTTGCGATATTGCAGTGCGCTGAGGTTGCTGCGCGCGAGTTCTGCATCCTCGAACACGACCGCCGCGGCACTGCGGTTGGATATCACGTTGGCGAGTACGCTGAATTCCTGCTCGGCGACACTGTGCAGGCTGTAGCGGTCGTACGCGGCAATAGCTCCAATCGCCGCCAGCAGACTGAACAGGCTGGTGGCGAGCGACAGCAGGATCAACTTGCTGCCAATCGATAGATTGTGGAGTTTCAAGCCGCGAAACACGGTGTTTTCCTTCAAGCGAAAAATCGATCTGAAGCGTTCAATCGATCTTGTGCGCTATTTCCAATAGGTTAGCGCTTACCGTAAAACCTGCCTGGCGCGCGCGCGTCAAATCAATATCCAGCTGTACGTTGTTGCCGACAGCCACCAGCCCGATCAAGCCATTGTGTGGAATAAAATCAGGATCGTCGCCGACGGTGAGCACGGGTTGCGAAGGAATCGGCGCTTTCAACAAATCAGGTTGCGCCGTGTTGTATTGGGAAACGAAAACAACCTGGCAGCTGTCGAGGCTTCCGTCAGCCTCGGTTAGTAGGTAGCGCACGGCGATGCGGCGATTTTTAGCGGTGCGCTCGCTCAGCTTTTCGAGATAGGTATCGAACGGATTGAAACCGTAGATACAGATGGTTATTGGTGCATCTGCCGGCCACGTTTTCTCGTTCGGCCAGGTGATGAACTTGGTGAGGTTATAGAGGAAGGCGGCCTTGATGCGGTACTCGCGCGAAAGCTCCTCTGCATGCGCTGGCGTCACCGCGAGCAGCGCGAGAAGGGCGATTCCGATTCGCCAGTAGCGATCATTCAATTTAAACAATGCAAACTGCTCGGTTCATGTCGTCTGCTGGACGGCAGTGAAATGGATTGCTGGTTTTGAGTTCGGCTTCGACAGGGATGGCGCCGCGACTTCTGGGATCCCGGGACTCTGCAAGCAGCGGTACAGGTGTGGAGCAGATGCAACCATCGACAGGCGGGATCTGGGCCGCGGAACGTGGGGTGGGGTTGCCGCATCGTCCCACTTTGGCCCCATCCCGCTACATCTCTGATTTCCCGATTGTATTATTGCGGGCTAACGCCATATTTTCCACTCGCACCGATCGTTAATCGTGAAAATCCGATAGTTGTCTCAGTCCTGGAAGGTCCCGGAGAATTGACGCTGGAACTGGCGGCGGCGTATAACCGGTCTAGCTATTAGCCAGGAGGCCCAGCATGCAGCAGTCAGCCATCGAAACCGTCCGCGCGCACTGGCTGGATCGCCTGTGGGGCGAGTTGTTCGCCGAGGGTGAGGGGCTGCTATCGCCGCGCGAAATTCGCGCCGACGGCCTCGACCGCAAGCGGGTGCGCGCCGCTGAACTGGAAAGTATCGAGCTTGCAGAGCGCGAAAGTGCCGAGTTGCGCAGTGGACGCATGCTGCGCGATGTCAGCGGCCAGATGATCGACGCCGTCGCGGTGGGAGAAATCCCCATGTTCAGCATCATCGAAAGGCCGCCGGCCGATGACGATGTGCTGCAGGCGCGGGTGGCGCGTTCGGATCGCATGCTGCACAGCGTCGTGAACGATAATGCCCGCTACGAT
>JBEVMI010000005.1:0-11279 GCA_040508685.1 Spongiibacteraceae bacterium | reverse complement strand
GTTTCCAGGAAGTGAATGCCCCAGGACTCGACCAGCTTTTGCAGGCGCGGACTCAGGGCCTCGCCACCAAAAATTGTGCCTTTCAACGACGAAAATACGGCGAGGCCATCCTCGCCGGTTTCCTCAAAATATTTTTCGAGTCCGATCAGTAGCGGCGACGACATCAACTGCCAAGCTGTCGGTTGAAACTTTTTCTGCGCCGCGATCATGCGCGGGATTTCTTCCGGCGTGTGATTGAAATAAATCGGCGTGAAGCCAGCTTCCCGGTTTGCCGTCAGGCCGTTGGCGGGGCCGCCGCGAAAGGTAAACAGCGGCGAAATCATGTAATCGCCAGGGCGCATGCCGATATGCCACATATCGCGCATGTAGTTTTCGTGCGACGACACCCGAATGCGCTGTGGCATCGGTGAGGGATCACCGGTGGTGCCCGACGTCGTCGTCATCGTCGTCATGTGGTAGTCGGAAAGTTCGGCCAGACCGCCACAGGGATCGTTGAATTCGTCGCGAAAACGCCGGATCAAATCCTGGCTGATGAACGGCGAGCGCTCCTGAAAATCTTCAACCGAGCGAATGTCTTTCGGGTGGACACCGGCCTCGCCCCACGCATGGCGCATGATCGGCGAGTGCGCAAAAGTGCGCTCCAGTGTGGCCAGCAGGCGTTTTTCCTGCAGCTTCTTCAGCTGCGGACGCGGCAGGGTCTCCGCTGCGGAGTAGAACTCCGGATAACTTTTAGGCATGGGCTATGTTCCGCTAAGAGCTTCATTCTTAAAGTGTTGTAGCGCGCGACTATAGAGGTGCCCCCATGCCGATGTACAGTCGTATGGCGAACGAAAAAGGCGCGCGATAATTTCATTCCGGATGGCAAGGGTTTAGCGAAATGACCGTTTGTTAATGTGGTGCGCTGTTGTCGTTGACCACCCGCCAGCGAGGCATGACGCGGTTGTAGGGGCCCAGCACGCAGTTCGACAGCGGATGGGCGGGGCGGGGGTGCTAGGCCGGTGAAAACAGAGGCAATAAAAAGGCCGCATCTCTGCGGCCTTTCGCTGTGACACCATGAAGGCGGCGTTGTGCGCCGCCTTCAAAGCATTACAGGGGAACGACGTTCTCGGCTTGCGGGCCTTTTTTGCCCTGACCGACGGTGAACTGTACTTGCTGGCCTTCAGCGAGGGTTTTGAAGCCGCTGCTGACGATCGAGCTGAAATGTACGAAGAGATCGGGACCGCTTTCGGGGGTAATAAAGCCAAAACCTTTGGATTCGTTAAACCATTTGACGGTGCCGGTGCTGGTGTTTGCCATGAAGATTGACCTGTATAGATTGGAGAGAGAGTTTGAACCGGAGTTCGGAGCTAGCAATGAGAGGTTACTCAGTGGAGCGAGGAGCGAGAGAACAGCTTAGAGCAGACGCTTCTGACTGACAGTGCAATAACGAATACATTTGATAGCTAACAGCAGGTTACGCTCTTCAGCATGTCTGTCAACACAAATATGTGGTACCGCTGCGGCTTCAGCGCCTTGCGTGAGTTACCTCTCGCAAACCGGCTGAATAAATACGGTGAGTATAGGCCCCTTTCCCCGTAGACTAGGCGGTTCTACTTAAAGGAGAGCAGTCATGGCAGCAAATCGGGAAAGAGCATTTACACAGGCGAGCCGGCCGGCTCCCCCGCTGGATCAGCAGCGTGCCATCGCTGCACAGACCGAAGCGTTTCTCGCGAAAGGTGGCGAAATTCAAAAGATCCCGAACGGGGTCAGCGGCCAGCTTGCCTTTGGTGCACCGCGGCCAGCGACACCTGCCGTCGCCACTCCAAAAACTCCCCCCGCCTGATCTCCCCGCTGATATAGCTCTTGGCGCGGGTTAACCGCGCTTTGCAAGTTCCTGCCGCACGCTCGCGAGCCTTACGCACGTTACGAACACGTCGGTACCTTTCTCGATTTCAGCGAGCTTCGGAAACGACGGCGCGAAGCGGATATTGCGATCTTGGGGGTCGTTGCCGTAGGGGTAGGTCGCACCGGCGGGCGTAAATTTCACACCGGCTTCCGCAGCCATTTTCACCACGGTTTTGGCAAGGCCGGGAATCGTGTCGAAGGAGATGAAGTAACCACCTTGTGGCACGGTCCATTCGCCCAGACCTTTCAGTGCATCGAGACGCGTCAGAACGGCGTCGAACCGCGGTTTCAGCAGCTCGGTGTGTCTGCGCATCAGTGCGTGAATGCCCTCCGCATTTTTCAGAAACTTCACATGCCGTAACTGGTTGACCTTGTCCGGTCCGATCTGACCTTGGCCGAGGTGTTTTTGCAGCTCTTTCAGGTTTGCGGGCGATGCCGCCATAAATGCCACCCCGGCGCCGGCGTAGGTGATTTTCGAGGTCGAGCCGAACGCGTAGACGCTGTCTTCGGTGCCGTACTTTTTGCACAGCGCAAGCAGGTTGGCGAGTTTCGGGGCGTCGTCGTGCAACGTATGCACGGCGTAGGCGTTGTCCCAGAAAATGCGGAAACCTTTGCCGGCGACTTTACCGAGCTGGGCGAAACGTTCGACGACGGCGTCGCTGTAGACAATGCCGCTGGGATTGGAAAAACGCGGCACACACCAGATGCCCTTGATCATCGGATCGGCCTTGACCAGTGCTTCGACCTGATCCATGTCGGGGCCGTGTTCGTTCATCGCCACCGGAATCAGCTTGATACCGATGTGATCGCTGACGCCGAAGTGGCGGTCGTAGCCAGGTACCGGGGCCAGGAACTTCACCTCGGCGCCTTTTTCCGCGGCCTCCTGATGCCAGCACTCGCCGCCGGGCAGGCCCCAATACATGGCGAATACCTGCGCCTGATACATCAGGGTCAGGCTGCTGTTGCCGCCGATCAGGATTTCATCGACGCCGACTTCCAGTATGGGCGCGAACAATTGTTTCGCGGACTTGATGCCGTCGAGACCGCCGTAGTTGCGCACATCGGTGCCGTCTTCGTCCTTGAAATTGCCACCGAGAATGCCGTCCATCGCATCGGACAGCGACAGCTGGTCGGCGCTGGGTTTGCCGCGGGTCAGGTCGAGCGCCAGACCGGCGGCCTTGATCGCGTCGTATTCCTTCGTGAGGGCGGCTTCCCATTGGCGCAGTTGCGCGACGTCGGCATTGGTCAGGGCGGCACGATCGATAGACACGGCAAAAATCCTCGGGGTGAGCGGTTGGACGGTGGACCGGGCAGGCCAGTCCGCGGAGCGGGCGGCGATTATACGCGCTAACTCCGACACAAAAAAATGCCGCTGAAGGCGCAAAGCGGGCGGACGGAGGGGGGTGTTTTAACTCTGGGAGCGCTAACTTCCCGACCTTTAATTTTTGGAGTACAGGTCGATCAGCGCTTCGATCTGTTCGATCGCGTGGTCGGAGGCATCGATAATCTGGAAGCCTGCCCAGTAGCGATAGAAGTTTTCGGCGCGCCGGCACCAAAGGCAGTCGGCGCCGAGCACCAGCATGTCATTGCCGGCCAGCGGCTCGGGCAGTTCCACGGCGAGCTGAAAGATTGCCTGGGTTTCGATTTCGCGGTCGGTGATTACCATCAACCCTTCGGTTGTGATGTTCACCAGCTCGCCAAACACCCCGCCATTGATGGTGTCGTTGACGGCGATGGGCTGGATCAGCTCCCTGCGTTCTAGTCTGCGGGTCATGGTGGGGTCTCTGATGTGGTCTCTTGGTCGAAACATTTCCTGCCTTGCAGCATAGACGCTCAGCGCGGCCGCAGCCGCAACTGTTCGGCGATCCGCTCCAGGGCCTTCTCAAAAAATGGTTTGTCGTCGATCTGTTGCAGGATGCGCACGCGTCCGGCCCGGATATCCGCAGCCAGGTCGGCACCGAGACGCACCGACGTCTGCTGCCCCAGCCGGTTCACGAACATGAAGTGTTGGGTGCGTGCGTTGTACCAGGCCAGTTTGGTGCGGTATTGCAGGCGTGCTGGCTGGTCGGCGCGAAACAGGAACCAGGTGCCGAATTCCAGGGCGTCGAGCCGTTGCAGAATGGGATCGTCGGGCGGCGGCTCGCTCGGCAGGGTGTCGATATCGACCGCTCGCTCCGGGGTTGCGGCGATTTTCTGCTGACGGTTGCGCTCGCGATAGCGATGTAATGCCAGCAACAGGCGTTGGCCCTGATCCGCTTCGTAACCCACCGTCTTGAAGCCATCGAGCAGGCGCTCTTCCAGACGCTCCTGCCACGGGCGAGCGTCGGTGCCGGCTGGCGCCGCTTCAGCTTCGCCGCGCAGATAACGCAGCACTTCATCGACGATGCGCGCATGGTCGCGCCACTGCTCGCTCTTGGAGCCGAATCGCAACAGGTTGAAGGCCAGCACGTTGGCCCAGGGCTCGAATAACAAAGTGTGCATCTCCACCGGCAGGCTGGCTGCGCCGGTTTTCTGCTCGAGGTAGCGTTCAACCTTGAGCCGGATTTCCTTGAGTTTGTCTTCACCGCGCGCAGCCTGCAGCGCACGCTGTTCCGCCAGTCGCACCCGGCGCACGTGCTGGCGCAGGTAGTGATTGAACTCAAACGCCAGTTGCGAGAACAGGCGCACGTCGTCGTCGAATTCATCGAGGATGCGTTTGACGACGGATTTTATCTGCTGGAATACGTCGCTGCGGTGTTTGCCTTCCGGCTCCACCCAGCGCTCGCCGGCGGCGACCAGGCTGTTGAGAAGCAGCCGCGCCGGATGCTGCGGGTGATTGAAAAACTCGCGATCGAGCAGTGCCATCTTGAGAAAGGGCGTATGCAGGTAACTGAGCAGCGCCTTCACCGAATCCGGCAATTGTTCATCGTTGAGCACGTAGTCAAACAGCAACCCGACGATTTCAATGACGTTGGCGTCGATCGGGTTGGCGTGCTGCTTTTGCTGATCGATTTCCGGCGGCACCAGCGTGAAATCGGATTCTGCAAACGCCATCGGGGTTTCGATCGATGAAAACACCTGCGCGGTGTGCTGCTGTAGCGGATGCAATTCCTGCACGAGCAGCGGCGTGGGCATCGCCATGGCTGGCGTAATCATCGGCACATGCATGCGGCCGGCGGTGAGCGCAGCCTGCAGGCGCTGCACGGTTTCCATCAGATCGTTCTGCCGCAGCGCCGATTTTTCGCTGACCAGCTCGGCGAGCTCTTCCGGCAGCATCGGCGGTTCGTGTTTGCGCACCTGGTAACGCAGATGGGTCAGCACCCCCTGGCCTTTCAGGCTGTGGTTGAGCAGATCGTAGAGTTTGCCGAGCCGTGCCATCACCGCGCCGTCGTACAGCTTGTACACGACCAACAACGCCGGCGTTTCCAGCGGCAGCTGCTGCAGCGCACCCTGCAGGCACTCGGCAAATACGCCGGGCGCCACCGGATTGTCCTGATCGGAAATCTTGTTGCCGCCGCCGATCACCGACAACCGCTGGTTGAGCGCGTACAACGCATCGGCATAGTCAGCGCTGGCGCGCCGCGTCATCGTGCCGAGTGCGATCGAACGCTCCAGCGCGTCATTGTCGACCAGCGCGAGCACGGTGTCGGCGTTGGCGATATCGGTGGCGGTTGGTTTGCGTTCGAGATAGTGGCGGAAGGCTGTGCCGAGGTGTTCCAGCAGATGTTTTTCGATCGGGCGGCGGTGTTCGCGGATAACGCGGTGGGCCTGAAAATAACGGTTCTGTTCCTGGTTGCTGCCGGCTTTTTCGGCCATTCGCCGCAGCTGTTCATCCATCTTTTCCAGATAGCTTTTGAAATGCACCGACACCCATTTGAAGATCAGCGCTTTGCAGCCCTGCAACAGCTTGGCGCGTTCATCCATGCTCGGAGGTTTTTCCATGCCGCAGATCCGGAACCAGCGCGACCGACGTCATGGCGATCGCAGGGTGTTTGTTTTTGGTGGCGTCGCCTTTGATCTTTATGGTCAAGAATGCGGCGCGGTTTATCGCCCTCGGTGCGCTCGTGGCGCCCGCCTGCGGCAGTATAGAGGGTGACGCTTGTCGACGCGCCCCCCAATTCTCCGGATTAAAGGGGCTCGGTTAAACGCGCCGTTATTTTTACCGGCAGGCATCCATTGCGGCGCGCGTGCCGTAATGGCTACAAGCAAATCCTCGACGACGCACCGGAGAAGAATTTTGACGCCGTCCAGCTTCACTCCGCCCACTGCCGCAGATGTGCCGCGTATTCCCGTGGGGATTGGCGCCTGCCTGTTGGGTCACCCGGTGCGCTACAACGGTTCGCATAAAAAAGGCAGCACCGTGCTGGATCGACTCGCGACGGTCTTCGACTTCCGTCCGTTCTGCCCCGAGATGGCGATCGGCCTCGGCGTGCCGCGACCAACGATTCGTCTGGTCGGCCCCGCGGGCGCGGATACCGAACAGTCGGTGTTGCGCGCGGTGGACAGCGACACCGGCCTCCGCGACGTCAGCGCACCGTTGCGCGAATACGGCACCACCGTCGCGCGCGGCGATGCCGAGCGGGGCGGCTCTTTGTACGGGTACGTTCTCGTGAAGGGGTCGCCGAGCTGTGGCTACGAACGCGTCAAACGCTACAGCGAAACCGGCACGATGCAGCCTGCCGATGCGAGCGGCCTGTTTGCCGAAGCGTTGATGGCGGCCAATCCGCTATTGCCGGTGGAGGAGGACGGTCGCCTGCACGATGAGCGTCTGTGCGAGAGTTTTGTCGCGCGCGTGTTCACGTACTGGCAATGGCAGCAATTGTGCCGGCAGGAACTCACGCATCAGGCGGTGTTGAAATTTTATGCGCGCCATAAATATCTGGTGATGAGCCGGCATGTGCCGACCTATCGCGCACTCGGTCGTTTGCTGGCCGATGCCAGGCGCGAACCGATCGCCCAGCTGGCGCCGCAGGTGATTGCATTGATTCTCGACGCGTTGAAACGGCCGGCGACCCGCAGCGGCCATACCAATACGCTGGAACATATTCGCGGCTACCTGAAACATAAAATCAGCGCGGACGAAAAAAGCGAGCTCGGCGATGTGATCGAGCAGTACCGGCAGGGCGTCGTGCCGTTGATTGTTCCGCTGACACTGCTGCGCCATTTTTTCCGACGTTATCCGGATGCCTATATCGAGCAGCAGGTGTTCATGCAGCCGTATCCCGATCTATTGAGCCTGCGCAACGCCCTGTAGTCGTTCTTTCAATGAAATTGAGTTGCCAATGACAAGGCTAATCTGGTTCCGCAGCGACCTGCGCGTCGACGACAACACCGCGCTACTGAACGCGCTGCGCGACGCTCACCGCGGTGAGTGCAAGGTCGGCGCGATTTTTTATGCGACGCCCGGGCAGTGGCGCGAGCACGATATGGCGCCGGTCAAGGCCGAGTTTATCTGGCGCACGCTGGCGCAACTGCGCACGTCGCTGGCCAAATTACAGGTGCCATTGTGGGTGCGGGTGGTGCCGCGTTATGCCGATATCGCCCGGGACCTCGCGCAATTTGCGACAGACAATCATTGCGATGCGGTATTCGCCAATCGCGAATATCCAGTCAATGAAACTGCGCGCGATGCCGCGGTTGACGTCGCGCTGGGCGAGCGCGGCATTCTTTTCAAAACGTTTCACGATGCGACGTTGTTGCCGCCGGGTTCGGTGCTGACGCAGATGGGGCAGCCGTTCAAGGTATTCACGCCGTTCAAGCGCGCGTTGATTCAACGGGTGGCGGGGGAAACGCCTCAGTTTGAACAACCGAAAAGTGCCGGGTTCTGGTGTGATGCGCCGCCGCTGCCAGACGATCTGTACGAAAGCTTTTGGCCCTACGAAAAATCGGGCGTGCCGGAAAAATTGTGGCCCGCCGGTGAGAAAGCGGCCTTTGCACAATTGCAGTTATTCGCGAATGAAAAATTGCACGACTATCGCGAGCGCCGTGATTTCCCGCTGCTCGACGGCACCAGCCGCTTGTCGCCGTACCTGGCGCTGGGGGTGATTTCGATTCGCCGCTGCCTCGATGCCGCGCTGGCATTGAATGGCGGCCAATGGGCGGGCGGCGAGCAGGGGGCCGACACCTGGATCAGCGAATTGTTATGGCGCGAATTTTATATCCACGTGCTCAGCGCATTTCCGCAGGTTTGCAAATACCGGCCGATGCGTCCGGAAACCGACGCGGTGGCCTGGCGTTACGACAAAGAGGATTTTCAGCGCTGGTGCGAGGGGCGCACGGGTTTTCCGCTGGTTGACGCGGCGATGCGGCAGTTGGTGCAGACCGGGTGGATGCACAACCGCCTGCGCATGGTGACGGCGATGTTCCTGTGCAAATACCTGTTGATCGACTGGCGCTGGGGCGAGCAGTTTTTTATGCGCCACCTCATCGATGGCGATCTGGCGGCCAACAACGGCGGCTGGCAGTGGAGTGCGTCCACTGGCACCGATGCAGCGCCGTATTTTCGTTTGCTGAGTCCGTTGCGGCAGGCAGAGCGTTTCGATGACGCCGGGTTGTTCACCAAAAAAATGTTGCCGGAGCTGGCAAACGTCGAGGCCGGGTTGTTTATCAAGCCGGGCGCTCCGCAGTTGCTGGCCGCGGGTTATCCCGAGCCGGTGGTGGATTTGAAAATGGGGCGCGAACGCGCGCTGTCGGCGTTTACGCAGATGGCGGCGGTTCCGGTCCCACAAAAAACCGTATCGCGAAAAGCCGGGCCTTAACCTCTGCCGCTAAACACCCGTCCCTAAAAAATAGCGGCGAAGAAAACCGAAGCACACCGGTGTGGCGTAGATAACATCGATACCATTGCTGCAGCGCAAGCAGCGTTTCCCCAAGTCTGGAATCAGCCTATGAACATGGCGACGCATCTCCCGGTGCGACCGCGAATTGCCGTAGTCGGCACCGGCATCGCCGGCCTCGCGGCTGCTTATCGTTTGGCCCCGACCTGCGACATCACGGTGTTCGAAGCCAGCGATGCGATCGGCGGTCACACGGCGACCGTCGATGTCCTGGTTGATGGCGTTGCGTATGCCATCGACACGGGTTTTATCGTATTCAACGACTGGACCTATCCGAATTTTATCGCGCTGATGGACGAGCTTGGCGTCGCCTCGCAACCGAGTGAGATGGGCTTCAGCGTCAACTGCCCGCGCAGTGGCTTTGAATATTGCGGCAGCTCGCTGAATGGTCTGTTCGCGCAGCGCCGCAATCTGTTGCGCCCGCAGTTCTGGCGCATGCTCGCCGATATTCTGCGTTTCAATCGCGAGGCGCTGCGTGTGCTCGATGCCGATTCGCCGGATGCCGGGTTGACGCTGGGCGAATATCTGCGCCGCAATCATTACAGCGATTATTTTTGCGAGCGTTATCTGGTGCCGATGGGGGCGGCGATCTGGTCGTCGTCGACGCGCGCGATGCGGGATTTTCCGCTGCTGTTTTTTGTCCGCTTTTTTCGCAATCACGGCCTGCTCAGCGTCAGCGAGCGACCGCAGTGGCGGGTGTTGACCGGCGGCTCGCGCAGTTACCTGACACCGCTGACCGCGTCGTATCGCGAGCGTATTTTGACATCGACGCCGGTGCGTGCCATTCGCCGCGACGACGATGGCGTGGATGTCGTCACGGACCGTTTTGGCGAACAACGTTTCGATCAGGTGGTGATTGCCACCCACGCCGATCAGGCACTGGCGTTGTTGAGCGATGCCTCGGCGGCGGAACGCGAAGTCCTCGGCGCCATTCCGTATCGCAACAACCGGGTGGTGTTGCACACCGACGCGCGTGTACTGCCGCGGCGCCAGCGCGCGTGGGCGAGCTGGAATTACGAACTCGGGGTCGATGGCGAGGCGCCGGCGGTGTTGACCTACAACATGAATATTCTGCAGGGGCTCAATGCGCCACACACATTCTGCGTCACCTTAAATCCTGGTGAGCGGAATCCTGGTGAGTCGAATCCTGCTGCATCGAATCTGCATGAATTAAAGCGAGAGCAGCCGGACCGCTCCGCTCGCATTGATCCGAAAAAAATTCTCGGCGAGTTTAATTACGCGCATCCGGTATTTACCGCCGCAGGCATGTTGGCGCAGGCGCGTTGGGCGGAAATCAACGGTCGCCAGCGCACCTGGTTTTGCGGGGCTTATTGGCACAACGGTTTTCACGAGGATGGTGTGGTCAGCGGTTTGCGTGTCGCGCAGGCGCTGGGCGCCTGCGCCCAGACGGCTGAGGCTTCGACATGAACGCGCCGGCTGTGCACCGCCCAATAAAAGTGGAGCCGCCACCCTTCGCCAGCGCCATCTACGAAGGCACGGTGCGACATCGCCGCTTTGCGCCGGCCGCGCACGCGTTCACTTATCGCGTATTTATGCTCTATCTGGATCTCGATGAAATCGACCACGTGTTCGACGGCGTACCGTTGTGGTCGTCGCAGCGCTGGGCGCCGGCACGGTTTCGCCGCGCAGATTATTTTGGCGACGCCAGCCGACCGTTGGCCGCTTGCGTGCGTGAAGCCTGCGCCGCGGCACTGGGGGAAAGACCGAACGGGCCGATCCGGATGCTCACCAATCTGCGCTATTTCGGCTACGGCAATAATCCGGTGACGTTTTATTACTGCTTTGACGCCACCGCGACGCGCGTCGAATGTGTGCTCGCCGAAGTCACCAACACGCCGTGGCATGAACGCCACCACTATGTGATTCGAGGCGGAGAAAAGGTGTTGATCAGCGCCGATTTCGCCAAGGTTTTTCACGTGTCGCCGTTCCATCCGCTGAATATGGATTATGTCTGGCGCGGCAATGTGCCCGGCGCGACGCTGGCGGTGCATATGGAAAATCACCGCGATGGCGCGCGTATCACTGACGCTACCTTGAAATTTGCACGCCGTGAAATCAGTCGCGCCGCTCTGGTGAATTTGCTCGCGCGATATCCGCTGATGACGCTGCAGGTAGTGGCCGGAATTTATTGGCAGGCATTGCAGTTGTGGCTGAAAGGAGTGCCGTTTTTCGGGCACCCGGGCGGCCTGCGCGGCGCACAACAAAAATCGAACACGAATAAAATCAGCGAGGATTTCGGCTCATGAATGAGATGTACGCGCCCACGGTTGCAGTTGCGGATGCGGAGAGGGGCGAGACACTCGCCAAACGGCTGATTTTGCGCCTGCTGCGCCAGCTGCGGTTTGGGGCGCTGGTGATTCAGGACGGCACGCAGCGTTATGAATTCGGCGAGGCGTCGGCGGCAACATCGATCGCGGCGCGC
The DNA here is from genome assembly GCA_040508685.1 of Spongiibacteraceae bacterium. GTDB lineage: Bacteria > Pseudomonadota > Gammaproteobacteria > Pseudomonadales > CAMLJR01 > CAMLJR01. Next base: position 137 of record JBEVMI010000005.1, on the reverse strand, counting down.
ATCGATGTGCACGACGGCGCGTTGTATCGCGAGGTGTTGTTGCGCGGTTCGATCGGCGCCGGCGAATCCTATATGGAAGGGCATTGGAGTTCGCCCGACCTGACGCTGGTGGTGCGTGTGCTGGTGTTGAACATGCA
>JBEVMI010000481.1:0-13110 GCA_040508685.1 Spongiibacteraceae bacterium | reverse complement strand
CGCGACGGTTGATCGATTTTCTCGGCGCACCGTGGGACCCGGCCTGTCTCGATTTTCATAAGAGCGATCGCGCCGTCCAGACACCGAGCCGTTGGCAGGTGCGTCAGCCGGTGTACACAAAATCGGTGGAGCGCTGGCACGCGTATCAAGATTTTCTGCCGGAGTTGGTGCGGGCGTTTCCTGAATAATGAAAGTCGCCCATCAAAAATCGCTATCGAGCTCGCGGCGAGGAGTGGCGGATATCGACCGGTAAAGGCAGGCCAGCCTGCCAACCGTTTTACCGCGGCAAAAATATCAACACCGTCGCCACAAAACTCGCCGGTAACAAAGTGCTCGCCAGCAATTGCAGAAATTTGTGCGCGCCGGCGGCCCAGCAGACCACCGCGACAAATACCAGTAACCCGAACAGTCCGGCCGTCAGGGTGGCGTCGATGCGATTGATCGGCAGGGCGAGACCGAGCAGGGCGGCGCCGTAGGCGGCGGGGCAGGCAGCGATGGCGCCGATCAACGTGCGTTGTTGAATACTCATTGCACCTCCTTGTCTGGCGGTGTGGTCAGCCCTACTGCGGCGAACGTTCGAGCGCATACACCACGTGATTCACCCAGCGATCGACGTACAGCCATCTACCCGCGGCAGCCACGTCCGCAGGTGTTCGCGATTGGCGTCGACCAGTGCAAACAGTTCGGTGGCGTCGCGCATGATCAGTTTGCGCAGGCGGAGGTTGTCGTCGAGCGTTTTATCCATGCGCGCAGCCCTGTCTGGATAGCGGTCGAAGCGAGTGGCTGGCGTGCCGATGGGCGGCTGGCGAAAAAAGCCGCACCGGCGCGGGATAGCGATCCGGTGCGGCAAGCCTCTGAGAATGCCGAGCCTGCCTCCTTGTGGGATTGAGATCCGGCGACGGCGTGGGACCGTCTGGGCGAATCATAAATGAGAATTGTTTGCATTTGCAAGAGTCTCTTGTTAGCGTGATGCCACTCCGCTACAGCGCCTATCTCGACCATTCATGGAGTTTGCCAATAATGTTTAAAACTGCTCCCACCTATTCCGCCAAAACCCGACTCGGCGAGCTGTGCACGCCGGAAATTTTCGTCGTCATGCTGATTCGGCTGCGAGTCGCGGCCGTGATCGACCCCAGCTCGGTACCCGAAGACTGGCGTGCGGGCCTGCGCGCCGCGGGTGTCGCCAGCGAGGGCGCCGATGCATTCGATCTGCTGATGCATCTGCTCGGCCCGATACCGCGGCTGTCGCTGGATGTGCGCAGCCTGCGCTGCGGCGGTCTCGGCGAAGGCGAGGCGTTGTTGCTGCAGACCATCAGCCTGCTACAGCACGATCATTACGACGAGGCGGAAACAATTCTGGGGCGCTGGCTGCCGCCGGGCGCGTCGCGGGTGGCGGCATTGCAAACGCAGCGTTTCGCGCGTGCCCTGGTGGCGACAAAGTTGAGGGTGCCGCTGCGGCAGTGTGAGACGGGATCAAGGGATGCCTATCGGCCGGCGGCGACCAATCGGGGGCTGTCGCTGCTGCATTGATTTTCGTTATTGCAACGAACGGGCACCGGTGGAAGCCGCTGTCCCGAAATAAAATGCAGAATAAAAAAAGGCGGACCCGAAGGCCCGCCCTGAAACATTGATCTTAAAAAGCAGATCAGAAAACTATCGGGTCACAAAACTATCGGATCACAAAAACCCATCAGCCGTAGGTACAGAGATAAGCGGCGTCGGCTTTGACTTGCAGCTGGAATTTCACATTGGCGGCGACTTCAAAACTGTCGCCAGCGCTGTAGTTTTTCCAGTTGTCGCTGCCCGGCAATTTCACCGTCAGCACACCGCTGACGATGGTCATGACTTCGCGTTGGCTGGTGCCGAATTCGTATTCGCCGGGCGCCATCACGCCGACCGTCGCCGGCAGTTTTTCGCCCTGGAATGCAATCGACTTCACTTTGCCGTCGAAGTATTCGTTGACCTTGAACATCAAAAATCTCCTTTGCTCAGAGTGGAGGTAAACAACAATCAGGGTTTGTCGCGCAGTGCAATTTTGCTGCGCGGTTTGTCGGCACCGGTGGCGTCGCCGCGGGCCTTGCGATCGGCGCGATCGAATTTCAAGCCGGATTTATCGCCGCGCGCAGCAACGGTCGATGGCGTGCGTTCCTTGCGGGCGAACGGACTGGCGCCATCTGCCGGTTTGGCTTTATCAGTTCTGGAGAAAGTCGGTTTGTCGCCGCGGGGTTTGTCGGCGCGGTCTTTGTCAAAACGCGGCTTGGCGTCGAAGCCGGTTTTCTTTTCAAAACCTTCTTTCTTGACGAAACCTTCCTTTTTCACAAAGCCGTCTTTCTTTTCGAAACGATCGGTGCGGGCGGCCGGGCGATCAGTGCTGGGTGCGCGTGCGGGGCGATCGGAGCGTGCGCCTTTATCAAAAGATTTTTCGCCGCGCGGTGCCCGCGGTTTGTCCGAGGATTCGCGTTTGCGCGCCGGGCGATCGTCGCCGTCCGCCGGGATCGCGGTGAGCTCGACCGGTTTGTTGCGAATGCGCATGTTTTGCAGGGATTCGAATACTTCGTTCGGCATGCCGACCGGCAGATCGACAGTGCTGTAATCGTCGTGAATCTGGATGCGGCCGATGTAGGCGCTTTCGATGCCGGCTTCATTGGCAATCGCACCGACGATATCGCCGACGCGGACCTGATGTTCGTGGCCGACCGCGAGGCGATAACGTTGCATCGGTGCCGAGGCTTCACCGCGTTGATGGCGCGCGCGTGGCGAATCGCCGGTTTCGGCTTCGGCTTCGCGCGGTGCGCGGGCGGGGCGATCCGAGCGCTCGCTACGCTCTGGGCGGTCTGTACGATCGCGAATTTCGGTGCGCTCGCGCGCCACCGGCGTGGTGTTAGGTGCGCCCGGCAATTTGCGCGACAGACCGTATTGTTGTGCGAGCAGGCCGACCAGACCGGCGGCAATCGCGTCGGCGGTCATGTCCATTTCGGCGCCGAGATCGGTGATCAGCTGTTCCCAGTGCGGGCCATCGCCGCTGTGAATATGTTCGGCCAGCGTATGACGGAAACGATCGCGACGAATGCCGTCGAGGGTTTTGTCGTCGGGCAATTCGAGCGGGTGCAGCGGCTGGCGCGTGGAGTTTTCGAGCAGACGCACACCGCGTTTGTCGCGCGGGTCCGCCAGCAGGATTGCGCGGCCGGTGCGGCCGGCGCGACCGGTGCGGCCGATACGATGCACATAGGTGTCGTTGTCGTGCGGCAGATCGTAGTTGATGACGTGGCTGATGCGTTCGACGTCGAGGCCGCGCGCGGCAACATCGGTGGCGACCAGAACATCGATCTTGCCGAGTTTGAGCAGCGAAATGGTTTGTTCGCGTTGCGCCTGGTTCATGTCGCCGTTGATGGCGGAGGCGGCAAAACCGAACTCGCTCAGATAGTCGGCGAGTTCAGTGGTCGATTCGCGGGTGCGCGTGAAAATGATTGCCGCGTCCATTTCTTCGGCGACGAGCAGGCGCACGGTGGCAGCGGGTTTATCGCGCTGCCGTACCCAAACCACGTTTTGCGAAATCGAGGCGTTGGTCTTGGTGGTCGCGGCGATCGCGACATGTTCGGGTTCGCGCAGGTAACGGTCGGCGATGTGTTTGATGCGCGGCGGCATCGTCGCGGAGAACAGCGCGGTTTGTTGCGTGCCACCGGTGTGCGCGAGGATTGCTTCAACGTCGTCGATAAAACCCATGCGCAACATTTCGTCGGCTTCATCGAGCACGACCCATTTCAATGCGCTGAGATCGAGCGATTTGCGGTTGAGGTGATCGAGCAGGCGACCCGGGGTGCCGACGACGATATGCACGCCGCGTTTCAGTTCCTGCAATTGATCGCGCATCGATTGGCCGCCGTATACCGCGAGCACGCGGCAACCGGGCAAATCTTTGCTGTAGCTGCTGAAGGCTTCGGCGACCTGCATCGCCAGTTCCCGCGTCGGTGCCAGTACCAGTGCGTGCGGACGCGCCTGGCTGGGGTCGATGTTGGCGAGCATGGGCAGGGCGAACGCGGCGGTTTTACCGGTGCCGGTCTGGGCCTGACCAATCAGGTCGCGGCCGGCCAGCAAGGCGGGAATCGCTTGCGCTTGAATCGGTGAAGGGGTTTTGTAGCCGAGGCTTTCAATCGTGCCCAATAAAGCGGCGGGCAGGCCGAGGCCTGCAAATTCTGACGTAGTCATCGATGTCTCTCATGGGCTGGGCGCTACGCTTTGCCCAATTCGTGCCGCCATTCGTGGATGAAGTGGGGGACGATAAACCTGAGAGGACAGTCGGTAGCGATTTCAGGGGGGCGCAGTCTAACGTGTCGACGCTGTTTTAGCGAACTTCGTTAATTGCGGCTTGTACGTAACCGATTTTTCCGGTGTCACCGGTCCCGTTGTCGGCGTCGATATCGTTGACATCATCGGCATTCATATCGAGCGGCATCGTGATCCGCACGACCAGACCGTGGCCGTGATCCAGCGCGATGGTGGCGCGATGCACCTTGCACACGGCGGCGACCAGGCTGAGGCCGAGGCCGGTGCCTTTGGTGCCGCGGTGTTTGTCGAGACGATAGAACCGCTTGAACACATTCTTGCGTTCACCGATTGGAATGCCGGGGCCGCTGTCGCGTACTTCGATGACGATGACATTTTCGCCGCGCTCGAGCCGGATGCCGATATAGCCGCCTTCGGGTGTGTATTTGTAGGCGTTGTCGAGCAGGTTGCTCAGCGCCTGCAACCACAGCTCGCGATCACCATAAACGGGGTAACTGTCGTCGTCGGCCCTGATCGAGAACTGAATATTTTTTTCCGCGAAGACGATCTCGAACATGTCGCGGGCGTGATCGGTGACGGCGCGAAAATCAAAATGCACAAACGCCTGCCGGCGCGTGCCCTGCTCCAGTTGCGCGATGCGCAGCAGTGCGTTGAAGGCGGATAACACCTGATCCGATTCCGCAATCACCGATTCGATCGCCTCGTCGCTGCGTTCGGGAATATTCAACAGCAATTCGAGTTGGCCGCGCAGCCGCGCCAGTGGTGTTTTCAAATCGTGGGCAATCGCGTCGGACACTTCGCGCACGCCCTCCATCAATTGTTCGATCTGGTCGAGCATGTGGTTGATGGCGGCGGCGACGTGATCGAAATCGTCGTCGCGGCCATGGATCTGCATGCGCTGCTTGAGATCGCCGGCAGCGACGCGATCGCACAGATGACTCAGCATGCGCATGCCGCGCAGGGCGCGACCGCTGATAAACGCCGCGGCCAGCAGCGAGAACGTGCCGGTGGCGAGCAGGCCCCAGAAACGCAGGTCGTTGAGGCGGCGAATCGTGGCCAGATAACCGTCGAAAGGCACACCGAAAAACAGATGGCCGCCGTCCGTGAGCGGATGATCGGTGACGAGACAGGTCACCGTGTCGCCTTCGTTCTCGGCGCGCCAGCGATGCCCGGTGTAGGTCGCCGTGCGGAAGTCGCGGAAGGAAAACTCGGCGCGTTTGGCGATATCGATATTGGACAACTGCAATTCGCCTTCGCGATCGACCAGCGCCACACAATCCTGCATGTCGGCGATCTCCACCGCGAACTGGCGGTACAACCACTGCGTCACGCCGGCGTGTTGCGGCAATTGTTTGGGCCAGGTCGACAGACGTTTTTCGATGCGTTGCTGAATGGTGCCGGTGAGATCCTTGACCAGCGTGTTGAGCGTGAAGTTGTAGAGCACCAGCACCACCGCGGTATTCAGCAACCACAGCAGCAGCCATGAAACCACGGTCATGCGCACGGTCGAGCTGTGCCAGAAGCGCGAACTCAACAGGGGTGTATTTCTGCTGCGATCAGGGCGCCCGGAGGACATAACCCGAGCCTCTAACGGTGTGAATCAGGCGCGCCTCGAAACCCTTGTCGATTTTTCCGCGCAGCCGGCTCATGTGCACTTCGACGACATTGGTCTGCGGATCGAAATGCAGATTCCAGACGTTTTCCAGCAGCATGTTGCGGGTGACGACGCGGCCGGCGTTGCGCACCAGATATTCGAGCAGGCGAAATTCCAGCGGCCACAGTTCGATGACCTGTTCGCCGCGCTGCGCCGAATGCGCGAGCAGGTCGAGTTTCAGGTCGGCCACCTGCAGGGTCGTGGCTTCGTTGGGCTGCACGTCGCGACGATGCAGTGCATCGAGCCGCGCGCACAGTTCGACCAGCGAAAACGGTTTGGCGAGATAGTCGTCGGCGCCGTGTTTGAGGCCGGTGACACGGTGATCGACATCGCCGAGCGCGCTCAGCATCAGCACCGGGCGTTGAATGTTGCGATTGCGCAGCGAGGTCAGCACTTCGATGCCGTTGAGGCCGGGCAGCATGCGGTCCAGCACCATCACGTCGAAACTTTCGCGCAGCGCTAAATCGAGACCGCTGGCACCATCGGCGGCGGTGATGACCTTGTGGCCCGCCTGGGTCAGGCCCTGCACGAGGAAGTCGCGCATCTCCGGGTCATCTTCGACGATCAAAATATTCATAGGCGTTTATAGGTTTTGTTATCGGCAGCGAACGCAGAGAATAGACCAAATCGCCCGGCTCCGGGCGCGCGCAATCGCGGTCTGAATTCAATATGCCTGAACTGGAATGCACTGAGTTGGAATTCGCGGAATTGGAGGTGATCGCGGACGATCTGCACACGCAGGGTTTTAGCGTCTGCACAAATTTTATACCGGGCGCGCTGGTGGCGGGGCTGATGCTGGAGCTACAGCATGCAGCAGCAGAATTTCGCGCCGCCGGTATCGGCCGCGATCAGGTGTTTCAGCGCGATGCCGAAGTGCGCTCGGACCGGATTCGCTGGCTTGATGCGCAGGCAGCGGCGCAGGCCGAGTTTTTACAAACGATGGCGCAATTGCAGCAACGGTTAAATCAGCGCCTGCTGCTGGGCCTGGCGGATTACGAAGCGCATTTCGCGCAGTACGCGCCGAATGCGTTTTATCGCCGCCACCGCGATACCTTCGTGGTTCGCGACGGTGATCGCAAGCCGCGGCGCATCGTGTCTTCGGTGATTTATTTGAATAACGACTGGCACCGCGACGACGGCGGTGAGCTGGTGATTTACGACGCGGGCGATAGCGAATTAATCCGCGTGTTGCCGCAGGCCGGGAGCGCAGTATTTTTCCTCAGCGAGGAATTTCCACATGAGGTACTGCCGGCGCGGCGCGAGCGCTACAGCATTGCGGGCTGGTTTCGAAGGCGTGGCGGGTAGGGCGCAATCAGGCAAAGCCGCATTGCGCCGGGCAACATCGGATGGCGGATCGAGGTGTGGGGGGAGGGGCTGGCGCAATGCCCTTCGGTTATTGCGCTCTACGCTGCGGGGACTTGCGTGCGTTGGGATCTTTTGGGCCGCACGCACCGCAGGAATCGCAGCTGCCGCAACCGCTCGCCGCGCTGAGTCTGGTCGAGAGTTCCGCCGCTTTTTGTTCCGACACCAGGCCGGCGCGGTTCAATCCCGTCGCCAGTTTCGGCGCCAGTTGTTTTTTAAGTCCCGGCACAAACCGCCACAGCGCATAAGTCGTGGCGACGGCGACGATGCCAAAGACGATCACCAGCTGCGCGGTCTCGTTCATGTCAACCTCAACCCCCACCGAGCGCCAGTGCCACCCGGTAGGTGACGAACGACGCCAGATATGCCAGACCGAACAGATAACCCGCCATGAATAACGGATAACGCCAGGAGTTGGTTTCGCGTTTGACGGTAGCCAGTGTCGCCAGGCACTGCGGCGCGAATACGAACCACGCCAGTAGCGAAAATGCAGTGGCCATCGACCAGTCCGCGACCAGCATCGGCGCCAGCTGACCGGCAACATCGTCGCCGGTCGCCGACAGCGCGTATACGGTACCGAGTGCGCCCACGGCCACTTCGCGCGCCGCCAGGCCCGGCACCAGCGCGATCGAAATCTGCCAGTTGAAGCCGATCGGCGCAAAAATCACCTGCAGGCTGCGGCCGAGCATGCCGGCAAGGCTGTATTCGATGGCGGGCCCGGTGGCGCCGGCCGGTGGCGCCGGAAACGTCGACAGGAACCACAGCAGAATGGTCAGCGTCAGGATGATGGTGCCGACCCGGACCAAAAATATGCGCGCGCGCTCCCACAATGAAATCGCCAGGTTGCGCAGGTTGGGCCAGCGATAAGACGGCAATTCCATCAGCAGCGGGGTGTGCACGGTCTTGCCCTGAAAGCGTTTCGCGACCCAGGCCACGGCCATCGCGCCGACGATGCCCGCAACATACAGCGCAAACAGCACCACGCCCTGCAAATTGAAAATGCCACCCACGGTTTTTTCGGGAATGAAGGCGCCGATCAACAGCGCGTAGACCGGCAGGCGTGCGGAGCAGGTCATCAGCGGCGCGATCATGATGGTGACGATGCGGTCGCGCCAGCTGCTGATGGTGCGCGCCGCCATGATGCCGGGGATTGCGCAGGCGAAACTCGACAGCAGCGGAATGAACGAGCGCCCCGACAACCCCACCGTGCCCATCACCCGATCGAGCAGAAACGCCGCGCGCGGCAGATAACCGGAATCCTCCAGCGCGAGGATGAACAGGAACAGGATCAGGATCTGCGGCAGAAACACCAGCACGCCGCCGACACCGGCGACGATGCCATCCACCAGCAGGCTTTGCAGAATCCCCTCGGGCAGCGCGCCCTGCAGCCAGCCGCCAGTCGCGTCGACCCCGGCATTGATCATGTCCATCGGCACCGCGGCCCAGCTGAATACGGCCTGGAACATCAGAAACAGTGTCGCCGCCAGGATCAGCATGCCCCACAGCGGATGCATGACGACCCGATCGATGGCGTCGTCGGCGCGATTATCGAGTACGGGTTCGCGCACGCAGATGGCCATGATTCGCCGCACTTCCTGCTGCGCGGCGAGGACTTCATTGACGGTCGGCGCATGCCAGGGCTGCGGTTCGCGCCGGGCCGGCGGTGCGGACAGATGCGCGTCGATGCGAGCAAGCAGGTCGAACGCGCCGTCGCGCTGAACGGCGATGGTTTCCACAACCGGTACCCCGAGCTCGCGCTCCAGTGCCGCGGCGTCGATTTCGATGCCGCGCTTGCGGGCCACATCCATCATGTTCAGCGCCAGCACCAGTGGCGCGCCCAATTGCCGTGCCTCGACCACCAGACGCAGATTGAGTTTGAGGTTGGTGGCGTCGGTGACGCAGACGATCAGGTCGGGGTGCTGTTCGCCGGCGAAAGAGCCGGTGACGACATCGCGGGTGATGGCTTCATCGGCGCTGATGGCATTGAAACTGTAGGCGCCGGGCAGGTCGAGCACGCGCAGGCGCAGGCCCTTCGGCGTCGTCAACAGACCTTCCTTGCGTTCGACGGTGACGCCGGCGTAATTCGCAACCTTCTGGCGGCTGCCGGTCAACAGGTTGAACAGCGCGGTTTTCCCGCAATTGGGGTTGCCGAGCAGAGCGATACGGGGTTGCGGAGACTGATCGGCGCTCATGAAGCCACCTCGGTGGCAGCCAGATGTTGCGTGGCCGACAAGGCCTGCACCTGGACCAGATCCGCTTCAAATCGACGCAACCCGAATGTGGTGCCGCCAATGCGCACGGCAATCGGTTCGCGGCCCGGGTGGCCGACCGCGATGACGCGCACGCGCTCGCCCGGCACAAAGCCGATTTCGATCAGCCGCAACAGGATGTCGCGGTCTTCGACGCTGACAGTGTTCGGATCGGTCGGCAGACGCACCGTTATTACGTCGGCGTCGACACCGATCGGCAGATCGCTCAGGTTAAGTGGCTGGAACAACGCAAACACCATTAATGAGAATTGTTTGTATTCATCTTATACGAAGAAGAGGTTTATACGAAGCGGACGGACGTTTCTAACTGGTGGCGTCTTTGTCGCGCGACTGGCGGGCCGTACACTGCGGTTTTTGCCGAGAGAGTCTGCGATGCAACCCGCGATATGGCAGGCCGGAGCACTGCTGATCTGCTCCAACGTATTCATGACCGTGGCGTGGTACGCCCACCTCCGCAATCTCGCCGACAAACCCTGGTGGATCGCGGCGTTGATCAGCTGGGGGATCGCATTATTCGAATACCTGCTGCAGGTACCGGCCAACCGTATTGGCTTCACGGTGCTGAATCTCGCCCAGCTCAAGATCATGCAGGAAGTGATCACGCTGACGGTTTTCGTGCCGTTCGCGATCCTCTACATGAAACAGCCATTCCGGATGGATTTTGTCTGGGCGGGATTGTGCCTGCTGGGCGCGGTGTTTTTTATGTTCAGGCAGACCTGAACGCCAATGTGCGTCGCAGGGGCGCAGCAGGCAGCGCCCTACAGTTGCGGCTGTGGCGAGCCGGTTTCACCCGCCGGTGCCGGCTCGTTCATTTCCGCTGGGGTGCTCAGCGAGCCTTTTTCCAGCACTTGATTGCCGTCGACACCCTGCCGTCCGATCAATGCTTCCATCACGCTTTTCTTCAGCACGATGATGGCGATACGGCGGTTGATCGGCGCGCTCGGGTCTTCCGGCGTGAACGGTGCCGACGAGCCCATGCCCTGTATCGTGACCACTTTGGCATCGGGGTATTTGCCTTCGATCAAGGCACGGCGGGCGCTGTTGGCGCGATCGGCAGAGAGTTCCCAGTTGGAATACAGCGCGCCGGCGCCGTAGGCGGTGGCATCGGTGTGGCCGGTGACGCTGATGTGGTTGGGCACACCATCCAGCAGCGGCGCCAGTGCCTTCAGAACATCGGCCGAATAACTTTTCAGGCGCGAGCTGCCGAGGTCGAACATCGGGCGCTGTTCCTTGTCGACGATCTGGATGCGCAGCCCTAGCGCGGTGTAGTCGATCAGGATCTGGTCTTTCAGCTCGCCGAACACGGAGTCGATTTTTTCCAGCTCCTGCTGCAGTTCCTGCTTCAGGCTCTCCAGGCTTTTCTGTTCCTGCTGCTCGTATTTTTTCTCGACTTCGGATGCGGATATTTCCGGCTGGATCAGATTGACCGGACTGTCGGCACCGCTGTCGTCGCCTTTATTCATCAGGTTGTCGCCGCCCGGTTCGTTGGGCATGACCGGCGGTGCGGTCGGGGCGTCCTGTTGCGATAACGGATGATCCATCTGAATCATGCCGGCGTTGGCGCCGCCGGGGCCGACCAGCGAGCCGCCCGGATCGTTGAAATAGCCGGCAATGGCTTTTTGCTGCGAGGGGGTGGGCGTGGCCAGCAGCCACATCAGCAGGAAGAACGCCATCATCGCGGTGACGAAGTCGGCAAAAGCCACCTTCCAGGCACCGCCGTGCGCGGCGTGGGCGGCCACCTTTTTCTTTTTGATGATGATGGGTTGCATCGACTGATTCATGCCGGAACCTCCGCTTGGCTACTGCGCTCGGCATTTTGCATACGGGCGGTGCTCGGCATGCTCACGTACTGACGTGTACGCTCCGCTGCCTGCGCTCCGACCGCCTGCAAACTGCCTTCGCTCGCTACGCCAATCAAAGGTTCCTTCATCAGCGGTTACTTCTGTTTCACGCGTTCGTCGACTTCGGCAAAGGTCGGCCGGACCTCGTGGAACAGCACCTTGCGGCCGAATTCGACGGCGATCTGCGGCGCGGCACCACTCAGCGTCGCGACCAGCGAGACCTTGATGCAATCGAAAAATTTGGATTCCTCGCGCACCTTGTGCCCCATCATTTCACCGAGCGGGCCGAAGATGCCGTAGGACAGCAGGATACCGAGGAAGGTACCGACCAGCGCCGCGCCGACGTGATGACCGAGTTCCTCCGGCGGGCCGCCGAGCGAGCCCATCGTGATCACGATGCCCATGACCGCCGCGACGATACCGAAGCCGGGCAGACCTTCGGCAACTTTGTTGATCGCTGCGGGTGCGAGATGGGTCTCGGCGTGATGGGTTTCCAGTTCGGCGTCGATCAGCGCTTCGAGTTCGTGCGCGGCGAGTGAGCCGATCATCATCACGCGCAGGTAGTCGGCGATAAATTCCAGCGAACCGTGGACCTTGATGATGGCCGGGTATTTGGTAAATACCGGGCTGGCTTCGGGCTCGTCGATGTCGGCCTCGATTGCCAGCATGCCCTCGCGCCGCATTTTGTTGAAAATTTCGTACAGCAGCGCGAGCAACTCCAGATACAGCGCTTTGTTGTAGGGCGAGGCTTTCATCAGCCCGCCGATGCCCTTGAATGCATTGATGCTGACGCTGAGGGGGTTCGATACCACCATGGCGCCCATGGCGGCGCCGCCGATGATCAACAGCTCATAGGGTTGCCACAACGCCAGCAGATGGCCGCCCGACAACATGTAACCGGCAATGCACGAGGCGAAAACGATACCGAGTCCTAACAGGACATTCATGCCTTAAAACTCCGGGGAAGGGCGTGTGCGATGTTGGGCTATTGCTGCCGCAATCTTTGCAAGGATAGCGGATGACTTCAGGTTGGCCAGAAATGCGGCCAGAAAGAGGTGTCAGGCATTTCGGAAATAACGGATCGCTCAGGTATCGATTTTGAGTTCGGCCTGCGTGCGATTGTCTGCCACCTTGCTGGCAGGTACGGCGTCGATCAGCACGCGGTCGGTCGCCAATCCCAGTTCGACCACCAGCACGCGTTTGACCGCCAACGCGCGCCGCGCGGCGATAAAACCCATCGCGTCGGCGCCCAGCGTCATGCTGTCGCGCAGTGCCAGCGCCAGCTGCTCCGGCGTCTGCTCGCCGACCTCGCGATCGGGAAAGGTTTTTTCGTAGAGTTTCGTGACCGCCTTGCTCCATCTGCGGTTGCGTGCCTGCTGATCTCCGTTGTCGGCGCCGGCCTGTTTCGCACCTTGCTGCTCCAGGCCTTCCTGCTCGAGGAAGTATTCGAGTTTGCCCTGCTTCATCGCGGTGGCGTCGGCGACCGCGTCGGCGTGGCCGATCACGCGCAGGCGCAGCGCCGGGCGTTGCGCCAGTGCCTGCACCAGTTTGCCCAGCCGCTCGTGCGCCGCCGAATTGATGGTATCGGTGCCGGCATCTAAATCGACGACGCCGAGATCTTCTTCCCCACCGCCGACCAGGCTGGCTAGCAGCCGGAACGGCGAGGTGACGGCCTTGACGATCACGTTGCGCAGCGCTT
>JBEVMI010000348.1:0-5586 GCA_040508685.1 Spongiibacteraceae bacterium | reverse complement strand
GCATTTACGGCGTTGTGCATTTTAAAACCCGCGCGATCGGTATCATCCCGATCGATGCCGAAGGTTATACCTGGCTGGTGCGCCAGTTTCGTTACACGCTCGACCAACATCTGTGGGAAATCCCGATGGGCGGCGGCCCGCTGCACGAAGATCCGCTACTGACAGCGCATCGCGAGCTGGAAGAGGAAACCGGATTGCACGCGCAGGACATGCAGGAAATCATGCGACTGTTTATTTCCAAGTCAGTCACGGACGAAGAGGGCGTGGTTTATCTCGCGCGCGATCTCACTGCCGGCAAAAATAAACTCGAAGAAACCGAAGCCGATCTCGAATTACTGCGGTTGCCATTCGCCGAAGCGGTGCAATGGGTGATGGATGGCAAAATCACGGATGTGATTTCGTGTGCGGGCTTGCTGAAGGTCTCTGTATTGTTGAACAACCAAACATTAAATGCTCAAACATCGAGCGGTCGGGCCGGCGCGATATAACTCACTGCGGCGATATACAGTTCGCGTTCGCCGGCAGGGCTTTGAAAAACAATATCGTCGCCCAGACGTTTGCCGAGCAGTGCCCGCGCCAGCGGCGCATCCATGCTTAATTTGTTGGCGCCGAGATCGAACTCATCCGGCCCGACGATGCGATAGGTCAGCGCTTTTCCATCCTCGTCCTCGACCGTTACCCAGGCGCCGAAAAACACTTTGTCGCGATCGGGCGGCAGGTCTTCGACGACTTCAATCTCATCAATACGTTTGGTCAGAAAACGCACGCGACTGTCGATTTCGCGCAACCGGCGTTTGCCATAGATGTAGTCGCCGTTTTCGGAGCGGTCGCCATTTTTGGCGGCTTCGTGGACGACGGACGTTACTTGCGGGCGTTCGACTTTCCATAATTGATGCAATTCGGCGCGCAGCGCCTGCATGCCTTCGGGTGTGATATAGCGGGAACCGCGGCGTTGCGGTGGGCGATAGCGACTCATTGCTGTTCCGGTTCGGTGCTCGGGGTTAACATGGCGTCGCAAAATGATACGGCAACCGGACGAAAGTGGTGGTGATTGCCATCAACGGAAAAAAGATGAGCGGTAAAAAAAGAAACGGCAAAAAACTCCTGGCAGCAGTCACTGTGCTGACAATCGGACTCGCGGTTGTGGCCGTGCATGTAAAAGCCGCGGAAACGTCCGACATAAAACTCGAAGGTCCGCTGCAGCAGGGTGGGCTGCTGCTCGGACGCGTTGACCCCGATACAAAATTAGCGCTCGATGGCAAACCCGTGCGGGTCGCGGCAGACGGTCAATTTGTCATCGGCTTCGATCGCGATGCGAAACCCCATGCGACTTTACTTGCAATCGATGCGAACAATCACAAGACCACGCAGACGCTGACGATCGCGCAGCGCAAATACGCTATTCAGCGCGTCACCGGGGTGCCGCAGAACACGGTGACGCCGCCACCGGAGTTGTTGGCGCGCATCGAGCGTGAAGCGGCGCTGGTCAGCAGGGCACGGACGGTCGACAGTGACCTGCGCAGTTTTCTCGACGGCTTCGTGTGGCCGCTGACAGGGCGAATCAGCGGCGTTTACGGCAGTCAGCGCGTCTACAACGGCACGCCGGGACGGCCACATTTTGGCGTCGATGTCGCCGCGCCGGTGGGAACGCGGGTGAAAGCGCCGGCGGACGCGACAGTCCTGCTCGCCGAGCCGGACCTGTTCTTTTCCGGAGGTACGTTGATCATGGATCACGGTTATGGCGTGTCCTCGACCTTTATGCACCTCAGCAAACTGCTGGTAAAAACCGGCGATCGAATCCATGTCGGGCAGGAGGTGGCGGAGGTGGGCGCGACCGGGCGCGCCAGCGGTCCGCATTTGGATTGGCGCATCAACTGGTTTAATGTGCGCATCGATCCGCAGCTGATCGCGCCGCCGATGCCAGCGCAGCCGGTGGCGACTGCACCAACCCCTACGACAACCCCTGCAACTCCGTGAACTGTCCTCCTTCAGAGAAAGTGCCGTCCATGATCGACAAAAAACTGCTCAGTATCCTGGTCTGCCCGGTCACCAAGGCGCCGGTCGAGTACGACGACGCCAAACAGGAGCTGGTCTGCAAGGCCAGCGGCCTGGCCTATCCGATTCGCGACGGCATCCCGGTGATGCTGGAAAGCGAGGCACGCGTGCTCACCACTGACGAAAAGCTGGCGAAATAAAGCCGGCCCGGGCGGGCCGGCCATTTTACCGGCAAGCTCGCGGCCTTATTTGTACAGTTTGTCTTTCAGCAGCTTGCCGAGACGCAGGAAACGAGTTTCGCCAGTGGCATCCTCGACGCCATCGTTGTCGGTGACGACATACACGCGCCCATCCGCGGCGATCGCAGCACCTTCCACTTTGTCGACGACCCAGCCGTTGCCGGCCTTCAGGTCGGGCAGCAGGTCGCGCACCAGTTTTTTACTTACCAATGGGAATGCAGATCCTTCGGCGGCCGGGCTCAGGCCGGCAATCGAGAAGCGGTAAAGTCGCTTGAGTTTTGCGGCTTCGCCCTGCTGGTTGTCGCGTTCGATCACCATGAAATTGTCGGCATCGATGGCTGTGATTTCGGAGAGACCGTTCCAGGTGCCGGCAGCGGCGACATCCAGCGGGTAGTGGAAAAAGCCCCAGCTCCCCTCGGCGGGCCTGTAGACACCGATGCGGACCTGGCCCGCGGGATCGCCGCTCCATTCGCGCTGGAATGCTACCAGTACTCGTTCGCCGACACCGCTGCCGACTACCGCCACACCCTCGAAGCCGTTGCTCTTCTGCTTGGCGATGACGGCCGCCGGCAGGTTGATTTCTTCGAGCACGTGTCCCTGCGCGTCGGTGCGCACCAGCAGGTTCGGTCGCGAGCTGCCATTGCCTTCGGATGCCAGCCAGAAACCGCCGTCGGCACGCTGGGCGATACCTTCCAGATCGTAGTCCACGGTGTTCCCGTTCTCCCTGAGCTCGATCGATTCGACGATTTGCGCAGGGGTGGTGTCGGTTTCGATGCGGAATATCCGCGATGTCTTGTAATAGCTGTCCGGGACGGCGAACAGGGTGCGGTGGTCGTCGTTGTCCGCGACCAGGCCGCTGAGTGCGCCCCAGGGCAACAAGTCGTGCGGAGTCGATACGATCTGCGGATAGTCGGGCTTGCGGGCGCCATAGCTGTAAATGGAGACGGTGGAGCGGAAGCCGGTATCGGCGTCGTCGGTTTCGGCCGAAACGACGAACAGGTTGCGTTGTGGAATCGCCAGCAGGCCCTCGGGCCCGACACCGCTGGGGAGCAACTGGTGCAGTTGCGGCTTGCCGTCGCGACCCTGTGTATAGACGCCGACGATATTGCCGCGCTCGCTGCCGACGAACAGGAAATCCCGACCCTCGAAGCGGGCAGCAGCGATGCCTTCCGGTTCGACACCTTTGTTCTCCGAGCGGCTTTCGGGGTAATGCCCCGCGCGAATCACCGCCTGCTCGAAGCTGGCACCGGACTCATAGGCAACCTCGCCGTGGGGATGGAATAGCGTGAAACTGCGGCTACCGCCTTCAGTGCCGTTTTCGTCCGCGTAATCGCCCTCATTGGCGGTGGCCAGATACTTGTCGTCCACCCAGGCGATGGCATCGGGTTCGCGGCGTTTGGCGTACAGCACATCGACCGGCTCGATGGCGTCATTCTCATCGGTGTCGACACCGATCAGGTCGACCGTGCCCGCGCTGAAATGTTTAATGACCTTCGCGCTGCGCAGATCGACCAGGGCGATGTGGTTGTTTTCCTGGAGCGTCACAGCGGCGATATTGTGTTTGTTGATGCTGACGTATTCGGGTTCCGGGTCGCTCGGGGCGATTGCGGCCAGCCCGCTCAGGTCGACCTTGCGTACCTGCCAGTTCTGCGGTTTGCCGTGCAGTTTGACGATATTGAGAAATCCGCCCGGTGCCTGCGGGATCAGGCCGTCGTTGATGTCTTCGTCGCGTTCGTTTTCGATGATTACTGCGGCGTAAGTGCCATCCGGACTGATCGCGATTGAATCCGGCTGACCGCCCATATTCAGCGCGGTAACCAGTGTCGGCACCAGCGGGTTTTTGATCGAATACACCACCAGCTTGCCACTGGGGGCGACGAAACTTGCCGATGTGTTCAGGGCTACCAGCAGATAGTCGCCGTGTACCGCGACCGACGTCGGCTCACCATCGAGTGCGATGAAACCGCCGGGCTGTGGTCTGGCCGGATTGGCGATGTCGACCAGGCCGACTCGGCCCTGTGGACTGTCGCTGTAGTAGACGACCTTGCCATCGCGGCTCGCAGCGCTGATTTCCGCCACGGTTTGGGCGCTGCTGGCATCGCCGCCGGCGGTATCGAGATTTTTGAATACCGGGAATGTCGCTATGCGCTGGAAATAACGATCGTTCCCGCCATGGTGGCGGTCGTGGGCCAAGGCGGAAGAGCCGGCGAGGGCTGCGCTCAGTGCGATCGCGCTGCCGAGGGTGGTTTTGCGGGTGAGTTTATTCATGCGGGATTCTCCTTGGGTTGAATCCGGCAACCCTAGAGGGCGCATTTGACAGAACGATGACGGCAGCACCCCAAGCTGTTGTTATTCGGAAATTATTGCGCGCTTCGCTATACTGCCGGCCTCGTTGGCGGGGCCGGCACCGGTAGCGGTGGTTGACCTTGCCGCTTCCTCCAGGCGTTCTTCCAACGCCGTTGTTGCAGGTCAATGATCAACGTGAAAAGCGCCGCCGATATCCGTGAAGCCTTCCTTCGCTTTTTTGAAAGCAAGGGCCACACCCGTGTCGCCAGCAGTTCGCTGGTGCCGCACGACGACCCGACGCTGTTGTTCACCAATGCCGGCATGAATCAGTTCAAGGATGTCTTCCTCGGCTTCGACAAACGTCCCTATACCCGCGCCACCACCTCGCAGAAATGCGTGCGCGCCGGCGGCAAACACAACGACCTCGAAAACGTCGGCTACACCGCGCGTCACCACACCTTCTTCGAGATGCTGGGCAATTTCAGTTTTGGCGATTATTTCAAGCGCGATGCGATCCTGTTCGCGTGGGAGTTTCTGACCTCGTCCGAGTGGCTGAACCTGCCGCAGGAAAAACTCTGGGTCACGGTCTACGCAGAAGATGACGAGGCCTACGCCATCTGGAATCAGGAAGTCGGCATTCCCGCCGAACGCATGATCCGCATCGGCGACAACAAGGGCGCGCGTTATGCGTCCGACAATTTCTGGATGATGGGTGACACCGGCCCGTGCGGTCCCTGCACTGAAATTTTTTACGACCACGGCGCCGATATCTGGGGTGGCCCGCCCGGTTCGCCGGACGAGGATGGCGACCGCTACATCGAAATCTGGAACAACGTGTTCATGCAGTTCAACCGCGATGACGCGGGCGTGATGCACAAGCTGCCGAAACCGAGCGTCGATACCGGCATGGGGCTCGAGCGTATCTCTGCAGTCCTGCAGCACGTGCACTCGAACTACGAAATCGACCTGTTCCAGAAGTTGATCAAGGCCGCTGCCCGCGAAACCAAAACCGCCGACCTCGACAGCCCGTCGCTGAAAGTACTGGCCGATCATATTCGCGCTTGTT
>JBEVMI010000416.1:0-3680 GCA_040508685.1 Spongiibacteraceae bacterium | reverse complement strand
GTTGCCGCCCGCATCATCAAAAGCAACAACCAGGCGCAACTCGGCAACGCGGTGTCGCCGCATTATCTGATCGACGGTCGCATCGTTTTTGTTTCCGACGAACAGAAAGGCATGCGCGCGAACTTGCAGAGCGCGCTGCCGCCGCAGCCGGTGTACTCGGGGCTCAACGAAAGCGGCAACCGCAAAGCCGGTGTGTTGCATGTAATGGACGACGACGGTCTCAACGTCACGCAGATTTCCTATAACCAAAGCCACGATCTGTTTCCGTGGATTCTGAAATCCGGAAAAATCCTGTTCAGCCGCTGGGACAATCTCGGCGGCACCGATCGCAGCCTCAATCTCTACACGATCAATCCGAATGGCTCGTCGCTGTCGCTGGTGTACGGTTTCAACAGCCACAACACCGGCACCGATCCCGCGCAGGAAGTGCAATTCGCAATGCCGCGCGAAATGGAAGACGGCCGCGTGCTGTCGATCCTGCGGCAATTCCAGTCGCGTTCGCTCGGCGGCGATCTGATCGCGATCGACACCGCACGTTATTTCGATAACACGCAGGGCACCTGGGAAAATCTCGGCCTCACCGGTCCGGCGCAGGCGTCGCTCGCGGTCAACACCGTGCGCACCGACGATCAACTGTCGCCGGGCGGACAATTCGGCGCCGCCTACCCGCTGTGGGATGGCAGCAATCGCCTGATCGTCAGCTGGGCGCAATGTTTTGCATTGAACGCACAGGCGCAGCGCGTGCCGTGCGCGGTCGCACCGGCCGGCTCGACACCGGCACCCGCCGAATACGGCATCTGGATCTACTCGCCGGGCGCCAATGCCACCCAGCGCCCGGTCGTCACCGCACAATCCGGCGTGATTTTTACCGATGTCGTCGCCGGCGCACCGCGCAACGGCATGCAGGTCGCAACCGCCAATGCGATTGCCGCCGACAGTGTGTTCAGCGGCTTCGCCAACTCGGTCACCGCCGCCGGCCAGGGCGTGCTCGACATCCGCAGCGTCAACAATATCGACAACACCAACACCAGCGCGCTGATCGCCAACCAGGTCAATCCGGCGAATGCTGCTTATAAAGGACGCAACACGCGTTTTCTGCGTCTGATCCAGGCGGTGCCGCGCCCCGATCGCCAGGACCCGGACCCGACCCCGGAACTCGATAACTTCGTATTCGGCCTTTCCAATTCGATGCGCCACATCATCGGCTACGTGCCGATCGAACCCGATGGCTCGGTCGCGGTGCGGGTGCCGGCGAACATGCCGTTCACGTTCCAGATCGTCGATGGCGACGGCAAACGCGTCGGCGCGACCCACAATGTCTGGTGGCAACTCGGTGTCGGCGAAGTGATGCGCTGCGGCGGTTGCCACAATGCGGCCAGCCCGCTGCCGCACGGTCGCATCGACAGCCAGGCGCCGAATTCCAATCCGGGCGCGACGCTGGCCGGGGCGAGCGGTGGTTTTGTCATGTCGCCGCTGCATAACCCGATATTGAAAGGCACGGTGTCGGGGCAAAACCTCGCCGAGGTTTATGCACTCAGCCGCAATCTGCGCGCACCGACACTCGATCTGAAATTTGATCCCCTCGCCGACGAATGGGCAACCAATCCGGCGCAACAAAATGCCGCGTTCGACGCCAGTTATCGCATCGGCGCCGCGGCACAGGTGCCGGTCGCACCGACCGTGCCCTCCTGCCTCAACGTAGCCAGCACCAATTGCCGCGCGGTGATCAACTATCTCGATCACGTGCAATCGATCTGGGACAAAACGCATCCCTTCAATGCCACGAATGTCACCTGTACCAGCTGCCACTCCGGCAACACCGTGACGACATCCGGCCACCTCGATCTCTCCAGCATCGCCTCGGATCGCGACGGCGATCGCGTGATGTCATGGTCGGAATTGTTTACCGATGACGTGCAGAAAGATGCGGCGGGCAATCCGATTCTCGTCAACGGTCCGCAGGCCGTCGATGCGATGGGTAATCCCGTGGTCGACGCCATGGGCAACCCGGTATTCACGCAGGTCACCGTCGGTGTCGGCCATGTGATGAATTCCGGCGCCAGCGCGAGTCCGCGTTTCTTCGGTTGTTTTGTTGCCGGCGGCACATGCGGCACTACGGGCGGCACCACCGTCAATCATGTCGGCATGCTTAATCCGTCGGAATTGCGCCTGATTGCCGAATGGCTCGATATCGGCGCGCAATATTTCAACGACGTCGCCAAAGCCGGGACCGCTTCCAATTGATGCCAGTGCAGGTGCCGAAGTCGTGGTCTAGACTTCGGCTTTCACGTGATGGGCGCGCCGTTGCGCCCCCGACCTTTTCCCGATCGATGCCCGTATCAATGGATGGACTGAAAAAAAGTCTGCTGCTCCTGCTGCTGTCGCCGTTGTTAGCTACGAGTGTCGTCGCTGCGGACGAAGGCTTCTTGAATTCGATGGGGAATTCGATCGGCAATTCCGTCGGTCAGTTGCTTCAAGGCGCCGAGCCGGTCACAGCCACCATCGCCGAAGCGTTTATTGAATTGCGCACCGAGCCTGGCCGCGGTTATCCCGTCTTTTATATTGCCGAGCGCGGCGAACAGATCGAAATCCTGAAAGAGCGTACCGACTGGTACAAGGTGCGCACCCGCCGCGGCAAGGAAGGCTGGGTATTCGCCGACGAGCTGGCGCAGACACTCGGCCTCGACGGTAAATTGCTGGGGATTTCGCTGCCCAACTTCGACGACTACTCAAAGCGGCGCTGGGAAGGCGGCATGATGTTCGGCGACTTTGGCGGCGCCGATGTGGTATCGGTTTATGGCAGCTGGCATTTCACGCGCAACCTGTCGATTGAAGCGGACATCGGCCAGTTCTTCGGCGAATTTTCCGAAGGCAAATACGCCACGCTGAATCTGGTGCATCAACCGTTTCCCCAGTGGCGGCTGTCGCCATTTGTTGCGCTCGGCGGCGGTATCGTCGAAACCAATCCAAAATCCACGCTCGTACAAGCTGAGGACGGCAGTGACAACCTGCTCGATGTCGGTGTCGGCGTGCGTTATTACCTCACCCGTCGTTTTCTGGTGCGGGCGCAATACAAGAACTATGTTGTGCTCACCAGCCGCGACTCTCACGAAAAGATTGACGAATGGAAACTAGCTTTCAGCGCCTTCTTCTAAACGCCGCCGTCATCGCTGCGACCGGGTTCGGCCTCAATGCGCCGGCGCGATCCGCCGAGGCCACCGTCGGCGACACCGACAAAGGCAGCGTCATCGATAGCGACAGCGGCCAGGTCATCCAGCCCGAGTTGAATCGCGAGCGCGGTGACGTGCCGAATATCGATTCGCAGGATGTCGAGATCGGCCTCTATTACGGCATCATCAGCATTCAGGATTTCAAGACCAGCGACGTGATCGGCGTGACGGCCGCCTGGCATATCACCGAGGATTTTTTCTTCGAAGCCAGCTACGCACAGGCCGAGGGCGATAAAACCAGCTTCGAGGAATTGAGCGGCGGCGCTCCGCTGATCAGCGACGACGATCGCGAATACACCTATTACGACATTTCACTGGGCTGGAATGTATTGCCGGGCGAAATTTTCATCGGCCGAAAATACGCATTCAAATCGGATCTGTATCTGATCGCGGGCGTCGGCAACACCACCTTTGCCGGCGACGATGCCTTTACCATCAACGCCGGCATCG
>JBEVMI010000414.1:0-3472 GCA_040508685.1 Spongiibacteraceae bacterium | reverse complement strand
ATTTCCCGATGAAAGCCAACCTCGCCCAGCGCGAGCCGGAGCAGCTGAAACGCTGGCAGTCGGAAAATCTGTATGCGCAGATTCGCGCGGCGAAAGCCGGGCGCGAAAAATTTATCCTGCACGACGGTCCGCCGTATGCGAACGGCGATATTCATATCGGCCACGCCGTCAACAAAATCCTGAAAGACATCATCGTCAAGGCAAAAACGCTGAGCGGTTTCGATGCGCCCTACGTGCCGGGCTGGGACTGCCACGGCCTGCCGATCGAATTGAATGTCGAGAAAAAATTCGGCAAACCCGGCGTCAAGGTCGACGCCAATACCTTTCGCCAGCATTGCCGCCACTACGCGCAACAACAGGTCAACGGCCAGCGCGAAGATTTCAAACGGCTCGGTGTGTTCGGCGATTGGGACAAACCCTATCTGACGATGGATTTCGCCACCGAGGCGAACATCATTCGCGCACTCGGCAAAATCGTCGCCAACGGCCATTTGCACAAAGGTTATAAACCGGTGCACTGGTGTCTCGAGTGCGGTTCGGCATTGGCGGAAGCGGAAGTCGAATACAAGGACAAAACCTCGCCGGCGATCGATGTCGCCTTTGCCGCCGTCGATCGTGCGGATGTGCTGCAACGTTTTAATGCGCCCGCCGATCTGTTTGGCGAAGTGGCGATTCCGATCTGGACCACGACGCCGTGGACGCTGCCGGCGAATCTCGCGGTGGCACTGAATCCCGAGCTCGATTACGTGCTGATCAAATGCGCGCGCGACGAGCAGGGAAGCTCTAGAGTCGCTGGCGCAGGAAGCGCAGGAGCGACCAAGAACTGGTTGCTTGTCATTGCGGAAGCGCTCGAAGGCGCGGTGATGTTGCGCTACGGCATCAGCCATTACGAAATCGTCAGTCGCGCCAAAGGCGCCGTGTTAGAAAACGCCCTGCTACAGCATCCTTTCTACGAACGTCAGGTGCCGGTGATTCTCGGCGACCACGTCACCACCGATGCCGGTACCGGTGCGGTGCATACGGCGCCGGGTCATGGCCAGGACGACTTTATCGTCGGCAAAAAATACGGCCTCGATGTCTATAACCCGGTGGGGAGCAACGGCGTTTATCTACCGGATACACCGCTGTTCGCGGGCCAGCATGTCTTCAAAGCCAACGATGAAATCGTGAAGTTGCTGGCAGAGAGGGGCGCCCTGTTGCATCACGCGCCGTTGCTGCACAGTTATCCGCATTGCTGGCGCCACAAAACGCCGATTATTTTTCGCGCCACGCCGCAGTGGTTCATCAGTATGTCGCAGGCCGGTCTGCTGAAGCAGGCACTCGCCGCGTCGGATCGCGTGCAGTGGATGCCCGATTGGGGCAAGGCGCGTATCGACGGCATGATGATGGATCGTCCCGACTGGTGTATTTCGCGGCAGCGCACCTGGGGTGTGCCGATTGCGCTGTTCGTGCATAAACAAACCGCCGAGCTGCATCCGGATACGCCCGCACTGATCGAAAAAGTCGCGCAGCTCGTTACCGAAAAAGGCATCGAAGGCTGGTTCGAACTCGACGCGAAAGAGTTGCTCGGCGCTGACGCGACCAATTACGACAAAGTCTCCGACACGCTCGACGTCTGGTTCGATTCCGGTGTCACGCATTACGCCGTACTCGAACAGCGCGACGAATTGCAGTATCCCGCCGATCTGTATCTGGAGGGCTCGGATCAACATCGCGGCTGGTTTCAGTCATCGCTGCTGACGGCGGTGGCGATGAATGCCAATGCGCCCTACAAGGCCGTGTTGACGCACGGATTTACCGTCGATACCCACGGTCGCAAGATGTCGAAGTCGCTCGGCAATGTCATTGCGCCGCAGCAGGTCATGAAAACCCTCGGCGCCGATATTCTGCGGCTGTGGGTTGCCGCGACCGACTACCGCAATGAAATGACGGTGTCGGATGAAATCTTCAAACGCACCGGCGATTCGTACCGCCGCATCCGCAACACCGCACGTTTCCTGCTTGCGAACATGAGCGGTTTTGATCCGTCACAGCACGCGGTGGCATTCGACGACATGCTCGCGCTCGATCGCTGGATCGTCGCCGCCGCAGCGAAATTGCAGGACGAAGTGATTGCCGCATATGACGCGTACCAGTTCCATCTCGTGTATCAGAAGGTGCATAACTTCTGCGTGATCGAGCTGGGCGGGTTTTATCTCGATGTCATTAAAGATCGCCAATACACAACGCAACGCGATGGCTTGCCGCGCCGCTCCGCGCAGACTGCGCTCTACCACATCGCCGAAGCACTGGTGCGCTGGATCGCGCCGATTTTGAGCTTTACCGCTGACGAACTGTGGAGCTACTTGCCTTCAAAAGGAGGGGCCGGTGAGCGCACGGCGCCGATTTTTGCGTCGGAATGGTCTACGGGTTTGCGCGGTCTCGGCGCCGGTGAAAAATTCGACGACGGTTTCTGGCAGCAAGTGATGGCAGTGAAAGCGGCGGTCAACAAGGTTATCGAAGGCCAGCGCAAGGACGGTTTGATCGGTGGTGCGCTGGAAGCGGAAGTCACGCTGTATTGCGACGCCGGTTTGCAAACACAGCTCGATCAGCTCGGCGATGAATTGCGTTTTGCGCTGATCACGTCGTATGCCGCCATCAAGCCGGCCGGTGAAGCGGCTGGCGCGATTGAAACTGATGTTTCCGGTCTGTTCGTGTCCGTACAAAAATCGGCGCATACAAAATGCGTGCGTTGCTGGCATCACCGCGAGGATGTCGGTGCGCATGCGCAGCATCCCGAGTTGTGCGGTCGTTGTGTCGACAATGTCGACGGTGCCGGTGAGAAGAGGTTGTTTGCGTGAAGAAAACGCTGCCGATGTTGCTGGATGATTTTATCGTCGGGATGCGCTGGTATCGCCTGGCGCTGGTGGTGGTCGTGCTCGATCAGCTGACGAAACTGTTCGCCAGTATGAAGCTGGTTTACGGCGAGCCGGTGGTGGTGTGGCCGGTGTTTAATTTGATGCTCGCGCACAATCAGGGCGCGGCATTCAGTTTCCTGCACGACGCCGGCGGCTGGCAGCGCTGGCTTTTCGCGGGGCTCGCTGGTGTCGTCAGTATCGTGCTGGTGGTGTGGATCGCACGCGTGCGTACGCAAAAGATGTTGGCCGTGGCGCTCGCGCTGATACTCGGTGGGGCAGTCGGCAATCTGATCGATCGTCTGCGGTTTGGTCATGTCGTGGATTTTCTGTCGTTCCACTGGAATCAGTATTATTTCCCGGCTTTTAATATTGCCGATACCGCGATCACGATCGGCGCCGGTTTGATGCTGCTGGATATGTTCCTGCATCCGGAGCAGCACAATGCCAAGCGCGATAAAACGGCTGTCGAGAGTAAACCCAAATGAGTGCTTTGCCGGTCGGTCCCCAAACGCGTGTCACGCTGCATTTCGCGCTGCGACTGGAACAAGGTGAAATTGTCGACTCGACATTCGAGC
>JBEVMI010000403.1:0-3273 GCA_040508685.1 Spongiibacteraceae bacterium | reverse complement strand
GACGCCAACGCGCGTCGGATTGACGCCAACGTGCGTCAACGTTACATCCGAACCGGGAGCAATACTCGCGGCGACCATAAAGAATGTCGCGGAAGAAATATCCGCCGGCACTTCGATGCTGGCACCACGCAATTTACCACCACCGCGCACGGCAACAGTCGCCGACCCGCGCTGCTCGACGTCATAACCGAAACCACGCAGCATACGTTCGGTGTGATCACGCGTGGGCGCCGGTTCCGTCACCGAAGTTTGGCCTTCGGCATACAAACCCGCGAGCAGCAGGCAGGATTTCACCTGCGCACTCGCCATCGGCAGATCGTAATGAATACCCTTGAGCTGGCCCTGCCCGCTCACCACCATCGGCGGCCGGCCACCTTCTTGCGTATCGACCTTCGCGCCCATCAAACGCAGCGGTTTGGCGACACGCTCCATGGGACGTTTCGACAACGACACATCGCCGACCAATGTTGCAGCAAACGACTGTCCCGCGATCAGCCCCGACAATAAACGCATGGAGGTGCCGGAATTGCCCATATCGAGCGGCCCGTTGGGCGCTTTCAGACCGTGCATGCCGACGCCGTGTACGCGCACTCGCCCCGCATCCGGACCTTCGATCTGCACACCCATCGCGCGAAATGCATTCAGCGTCGACAACGCATCTTCGCCTTCCAGGAAGCCGGTAACGTCGGTGACACCTTCGGCAATGGCACCGAGCATGATCGAGCGATGCGAAATGGATTTATCGCCGGGTACCCGCAGCGTGCCGACGACTTTGCCGCCCGGCTGCAACAAAAATTTCACGTGATGCGTACCTGTCTATTACTTGATGAAAGGGTTAATGAAAGAGTCATTGGATAAGGCGTGAGAGGAGGACTGTCGCTGTTTAAGCAGCTCGGCAAATTCGTCGCGGGCATCCTTGGCGCGGGCGAAGGCCGCCATTATCGACAAGCCGTCCGCGCGGTCAATAGCGCTGCGCAGGCCGTCGAGATGGGCGGTGAAACGATCGAGCACGCCCAGCAGCGCCGGCCGGTTAGCCAGCGCGATGTCGTGCCACATCTGTGGATCGCTGGCGGCGATCCGGGTGAAATCGCGAAAACCACCGCCGGCATAACGGAAAATATCCCGGCTGGCGGGATCGCCCGCGAACGCGTCGACCAGCGCAAACGCCAATACGTGTGGCAAATGACTGGTCGCCGCGAGTACGGAATCATGCTCATCGACTCCCATTTCACTGACGACCGCGCCGGTTGTTTCCCACATCGCGCGAATGTGTGCCAACGCTTTTGCATCGGTAGCGGCGGTCGGCGTCAGAATCACCCGATTGGATTGAAACAAATCCGCACGCGCCGCCGTCACGCCGCTCTGCTCGGAGCCGGCAATCGGGTGCGCCAGCACGACGTTGGCCGGCATTTCACCGAAAACCTTTTCCGCCGCGCGCTGCAAATTGCCTTTGACGCTGGCGACATCGGTGACGATGGTGGTCGCCGGTACCAGCTTGAGCACATCTGTTAATAAGTTTTCCGCACTTAATGTCGGGGCAGCGATAACAACGATATCGGCGCCCTGCACTGCCGCTGCGAGATCAAGCGAAAACGCATCGATGACACCGAGGTCGACACCCTTTTGCAGCGATTCCGCGCTGCGGCCATAGCCGATCACGTCGTCAACTGCGCCGTGCGCTTTTAATGCTTTTGCCAGCGATCCGCCGATCAGACCGAGTCCGACAATAACAAGACGGCCAAAGTGGACGGACATTCAGGCAGGCACCCGTTCTGCAAGCACACGACCCAACGCATCGAGGAAAAATTGATTCTCTTCCTGCAGGCCGATGCTGACACGCAAATGGTTCGGCATCTGATAGGGCTGCAGCGGCCGTACAATCACACCTTCCTGTAGCAGTTTTTGATAAATCGGCAGCGCCGCGCCGGCAAATTCCACAGTGATGAAGTTGCCGACCGATGGAATGTATTTCAGTCCGAGCTGTTCAAAACCTGCGACCAATTGCTGCATGCCGTTGCGATTTAATTCAACGGTACGTTGTAAATAATCGTCGTCATTCAGCGCCGCTTTTGCCGCGGCAAGCGCCAGTGAGTTCACATTGAACGGCGCGCGCACACGATTTAACAGATCGGCGACCTGTGGATGCGATACTGCGTAACCGACGCGCAGCGAAGCCAGTCCATACGCTTTCGAGAACGTGCGCGTCACCATCAGATTCGGAAAGTCGCGCTGCAATTCCAGGCCATTGGGGAAATCCGGGTGATCGGCGTATTCGGTATAGGCTTCGTCGAGCACGACGATTACCTGCTCCGGAACGCGCTGCAGAAATTTCACCAGCGCATCACGCGCCACCCACGTTCCCGTCGGATTGTTGGGATTGGCGATAAATACCACGCGTGTATCCGCTTCGATCGCTGCGGCCATCGCATCGAGATCGTGCCCCCAATTTTTGGCCGGTATCATGATCGCGCGCGCGCCACAGGCCTGCGTTGCAATCGGATAACAGATGAAACCGTACTGGGAGAAAACCGATGACGTACCGGGTGCGAGATATACGCGCGCAATCAGATCAAGCAAATCATTGGAGCCGTTGCCAAGTGTGATCTGCTCCGACTGGACATTAAATCGCTCGGAAATCGCGCGCTTCAGATCAAAACCATTCGCATCGGGATATCGGGTCAAATCGCGCACACCCATCGCGCAGGCGCCGAGCGCACACATGCCCGGGCCGAGCGGATTTTCATTGCTCGCGAGTTTGACGACCTTGCTAAGCCCCAGCTCGCGCTGCAACTCCTCGATCGGTTTGCCCGCCTGATAGGGGCTCAGCCCGCGAATACCCGCATTGGCGAGAACGGCAAAATCACAGCTCACGGTAGAAGCTCCATAAATTGTGTCTGACTCGGAAACTCCGAAAAATCAGATCACAGCCTTGGGATACGATCCCAACACTTTCAGCATGATGGATTTCTCTTCGAGTTCGCGCAGGATCGCGGCGATTTTCGGATCGCTGCGATGGCCCTCGAACTCGATGAAAAACAGATAGGCCCAGTTTTCGGCACGCGACGGCCGCGTATCGATTCGCGTCAGGCTGACGCCGTCGCGATTAAAGGGTTCCAGCAGATGAAACAGCGCGCCAGGTTTGTTGTGTGCGGATACGACGATCGACGTCTTGTCGTTGCCGCTCGGCGGCACTTCGTCGCGCGCGATCACCAGAAAACGCGTGGTATTGCTGGAGTAATCTTCGATATTTTCAGCGAGGCGAATCAGCCCGTA
>JBEVMI010000402.1:0-8933 GCA_040508685.1 Spongiibacteraceae bacterium | reverse complement strand
CGCGGCGTCGATGCAGTGCAGCAGCTCCTGGTTGCGCAATTGTTTGCCGGACACATTCACCGCCAGCGTATTCAGTATCAGCCCGGCATCGAGCCAGCGCCGACTCTGCGCGCAGGCGGTGTGGATCACCCATTCGCCAATCGGGATGATCAGCCCGGTCTCCTCGGCGAGCGGAATAAAATCGACCGGCGCCACGCGCCCGAGGTGCGGATGCTGCCAGCGCAACAGCGCTTCGGCACCGATGATGCGACCGCTGCGCAGGCAGATCTTCGGCTGATATTCCAGGCGCAGCGTGTCGTGTTCGATGGCGTGGTGCAGTTCGCCTTCGAGGGTCAGGCGCTGGCGGTTGCGCAGGTTGAGCTCTTCCGAATAAAAACGAAAACCTTCGCGGCGTTCGCGTTTGGCGTGATACATCGCCAGGTCGGCGCTTTTGATCAGCGCCTCGGCGTCGCCGTCCTGCGGATACAGGGCGATACCGATGCTGGTGTTGACGAAAATTTCCTGGCCGCCGATGTCGAAGGGCGTCGTCAGCACCGCGAGAATTTTGTTGGCGACCAGCGTCGCGTCGGACGCGGTGGCGATAGCCGGCATCACGATGACGAACTCATCGCCGCCGAACCGCGCCACGGTATCGCCCTCGCGAATCGAATGCTGCAACCGCCGCGCGACCAGTTGCAGCAGCGCGTCGCCGGCGCTGTGGCCGAGACTGTCGTTGATGACCTTGAAATCGTTGAGATCGAGCAGTAGTACCGCGACGTGATTCTGCGCGCGTTGCGCCTGTGCGATCGCCTGATGAATGCGGTCGAGCAACAAGTTGCGATTGGCGAGGCCGGTGAGCGCGTCGTGGTTGGCGAGGTACTCCAGCTCGCGCTGCTGGGCGCGCCGCGTGCTGACATCGAGCACGACGCTGAGGGTGGCGGTGTGGCCATCGATCAGCATTTTCGAGCCGAATATTTCGACGTCGAGGGTGGTGCCGTCGCTGCGCTGGCCGCGCGCTTCATAAATGATGCTGTCGACTTCCCCGGCTTCGCGCCGGCGAATGCTTTCTTCGATGATGGCGTGATCGTCTGCCACAAAAATATCCAGCAGCCGCATGCCGTCGAGCATGTGCTGCCGCGTGCACGCAAACATGTCGGCCATGGTCTGATTGACGAAGCGGAAGCGGCCTTCCTGCACGATGCAGACGCCGACGATGGAGTTTTCGGCGAGGCCGCGAAACATGGCCTCGGCCTGCTGCAGCTGTTTGTGTTCGTCTTCGATCTGCGCGATCAGCGCACCGGTGCGGGCCGACGCGGCATTAAAACTTTGCACCAGCTCGCCGATCTCGTCGCGCGATTGAAATTCGACGCGAAAATCATAGCGCCCGTCGGCCAGCGCGCGCGTGCCGCGCACCAGCTGCAGCAACGGCGTCACCATCCGGCGCCGGATCACCAGTACCACCGTGGCAAACAGGACCACTTCGGTGATCAGCAGGTAATACAACTCGCGCAGCGCGCGCTGCTGGGCCTGCCGTGTGGTTATCGTCAGCGCGCCGACCAGTTTTTCGGCGTCGACCAGCATGATGCCGGCCTGGCGGTGCAGCGAGTACCAGGTGTTATCGTCGCGCTCGCCGGTGAGCATAGCCTCGATATGGCGTTGATACAGGGCCCAGTCGGTCCGCAGTGCGGTCGTCAGATCGCGCATTTCCGCCGGTACCGGCCGCACCACGAAACCGAACGCGTTGCCGCCGTGCTCGAGTGCGGACAGGGCCGTTTCGTAATCCCGCAGCGTCTGGCGCACATGTGCATCGCTGTCGGCGTCGAGCGCGAGTGTCAGCTCGAACGCCATTTTCTGGCTGAGCATGCGCAATTTCCCGGCGATGTTGATGGTTTCGGCAAAGCCATCGGTTTCGCGGAACATGTCGCGCAGGCTGACCACGTTGAGCGCGGCAATGGCCAGCACCACCAGGAACACAGTGTTGAATTTTTTGCTGAGACCGAACCGCGACGGCGGCGCCGGGGGCTTGGCGGCATCGATCAACGAAGGAGGCATGTGTCAAATCCGTCGTACATGTGCAAATGCAAACCGCTGCACCCGGGCGCTGCCGCCTCACACGCAAAGACGGCGTACATCAATGTGAAGGTTGTTGTTATGGATCAGTACAAAATGGTGTATCGACAGTGTTGCGCAGAATTAAAAAGTTGCAACTGCGGCCGTTCGAAAACTGTACCGCCTGTTTCTAATGCGACACAACCGGGCCCCTTTTCGGCGCCCGCATGGTTTGCGAAAAGTTACAGCCAGTCGCTGAGCAGAAAACCCACGCCGAAGCTTTCCATGGACTGATTGTAGTCAATCAGGCTCTCGCCGTAGCCATTGAAATACTTCACGTAAAGTTTGAGTTTGTCGCCGACGGGATAACTCCACGCCGCTTCGATGGCGCCCTTGTTGTCGTTCATGTCGCGCAGGTTGTTGCGCAACATCACGCTGTAGACATTCTGGTTGCGCGACCACGTCGCCAGAAATTCGAAGTTGCCGAGATAACGTTCGATATCGGGATTGTCGTCGCCGGTAAAATCATCCGGGCCGTCCTTGTCGTTTTCGGGCAGCCGGTACCAGGGCTTCAACGAAAACACGAGATTTTCCTTTTCCCAGATGGTGCTCGCCATGATCCGGTTCCAGCTGCGCGACAGCGTGCCGGTGCGGCCATTGGACTGATGGTTGACGATCAGCTGGTTACCGACATTGCGAAAGCCAAAAATTTCCCAGTCGTTATCGAAGGACAGATAAATTTCCGGCTCGTAATTGTTTTCGCGAAACGGCGCGGAGATGCCGCGGTTGTAAGCCTGCCAGAACGAACGGTTGGTAAATGCCGCGGTGAGATAGCCGTTGTCGCCGAAAATCTTTTCGCCGAGCAACAGTTTTACGCTGAACTGGAATTGCACTTCGACATTCTGCAAGTCGATGTCGACATCGTCGAACACTTCCGAGTTCGGGTCTTTCTGGTACACCAGCGGCAATAGATAATTCGGCCGGTGCGGCGTCAGCACAAACGGGTTGTCGTGCGAATAACGTTCCAGCGCGCGCCGTTTTTCAATGGCGCCATCGGTGTTCGCGGCGGCGACGGCCGCATTCTCCTCGATCACCATGCCGGGTTCGATGGTCGCTTCAGTGGCTGTCGCGGCTTCGACTTTGCTCGCGCACAGCGTGCGCAATTCGCCGACGGTGGTCGACGCCGACGCCGACCGCACGGCGAGGGCGAGACATTCATCCAGGGTTTCCGCCTGAACGCAGGCGATCGGCAAAACTAATAACGCGGCGGCGATATAACGGTGGTCGATCATAAGCAGCTCTCGATGGCGACACGCGATCATGCCGACTCATCGATGACTAAACAACCGTGCCGAGGCGGCGTTGCGATTCGTTTATCATGGCTGCCGCACAACACACACAAAATCCGCCACGAAACAGGAAGTGATTTATGACAACCGCTACGGGATCGCGGCCACTGGAAGGCGTGCGCGTGCTGGAAGTGGGTCAGTTGATCGCGGGTCCGTTCACCGGCTCGCTGCTGGCTTATTTCGGCGCTGAAGTGATCAAGGTGGAAGCGCCCGGTGCCGGCGATCCGATTCGGCAGTGGCGTGTCGTGCGCGACGGTTCGTCGCTGTGGTGGCACAGCGTCGGCCGCAATAAAAAATGCATCACCATCGATCTGAAACAGCATGCCGGTTGCGAGCTGGTGAAAAAACTGGCAGCGCAGTGCGATGTGCTGGTCGAAAATTTTCGACCGGGGGTGATGGAGGGTTGGGGCCTTGGCCCCGATGTCATTAAAGCCATCAATGCCGAGCTGATTTACGCGCGCATTTCGGGTTACGGCCAGACCGGCCCCTATGCGAACAAACCGGGATTTGCATCCGTGTGCGAAGGTTTCAGCGGCTTTCGTTACGTCAATGGTTTTCCGGATCAGGCACCGGTGCGCCCCAATCTCAGCATCGGCGATACGGTGGCGGCCCTGCACGCCGCGCTCGGTATCGCGCTGGCATTATTTGCGCGCAAACAGCACGCGCAGCCGGGGCAGGTCGTCGATATCGCGATTTACGAATCGATGTTCAATCTGCTCGAAGCCGTGGTGCCGGAATATTCGGGCGCGGGGGTGATACGCGAACCCGCCGGTACCACGGTGACCGGCATCGTGCCCACCAATACCTATCGCTGCCGCGACGGCAAATATGTCGTCATCGGTGGCAACGGCGATTCGATTTACAAACGCCTGATGCGCACCATCGGGCGCGCCGATCTCGCCGACGCGGCCGATCTCGCGCACAACCCGGGCCGCGTCCAGCGCGAAAGTGAAATCGACGGCGCCATCGCACACTGGTGCGCCGGCATCGACAGCGCGCAGGTCATCACGCTGCTCGATACCGCGGCAGTGCCGGTCGGGCCGATCTACAACGTCGCCGACATGTTCGACGATCCGCATTTCCGCGCGCGCGGGTTGTTCGAACAATTTGAAGTGAATGGGAAAAAACTGGAAATTCCGGCGCTGCTGCCGCGATTGGCGGATACTCCCGGTCGCACCGACTGGACCGGCCCCGCGGTCGGCAGCCACAACCAGGAAATTTTCGGCAGGCTGCTGCAACTCAGTGATGCGGAACAGGAAACACTGCGCGCGTCGGGAATTATTTAACGTGCCCACCCTCTGATTCACAGAGTCGGTCAATGTTGGAGATTGGATACATGGGACGAATCGTCGCGATCGTATTGGTTGTTCTGGTGGGTATCGGTGCCGTCGGCTGGTATCTGCAACGCGAGCCCGCACAACATTCGGACGCTGCGACAATGGTGCAGAAACCCCTGCCGCTGCCACCATCGGCCACCCAGCCGATTCGGCGCAACGAGCCGCAGCCGGACGTTACGGCGCCCGGCATCGCAACGCCGGAGAGCCTCGATGGCAGTGACGGCGCGGTGCGCGGTTCCATCCACGCGCTGGCACCGACGTTGGTGACATGGCTGACGCCGGAAGAGCAGCTGCGCAAATGGGTCGCGTTGGTCGATGCCGTGGCCGAGGGCAAATTGCCGGCGAAAAATCTGCCGCTGAAATATCCGATGCAGGGGTTCAGCGTGGTGGCGCAGGGCGACGAGGATGTTTCGATCAACCCCGCCAATTTCAATCGCGCCAATCTGCTGATCGAAACCATAACGGCCATTCCGCCGCGTAAATTCGCCGATTACTATCACGCCTACAGCCCGCTGCTGGAGCGCGCGTATGCAGAGCTGGGCCGTGGCGGCAATTTCGAAGCACGCCTGACTCTCGCCATTCAAA
Organism: Spongiibacteraceae bacterium; assembly: GCA_040508685.1. GTDB lineage: Bacteria > Pseudomonadota > Gammaproteobacteria > Pseudomonadales > CAMLJR01 > CAMLJR01. Next base: position 3,634 of record JBEVMI010000402.1, on the reverse strand, counting down.
AAGTGCGCGACGTCAAACCGCTGACCGCCGATGCGAAACTGGCGCGGCCGAAGTTTTACTACACCTATGCCGATCCCGCGCTCGAACAGAGCAGCGACGTCGCCAAATTGTTGTGGCGACTGGGGCCGGCGAATCAACAGCAGCTGCAAAGTTATCTGGGCGAATTGCAGCCGCTGTTATAGTTTTTTTTGGTACAGGTTTTTAGTTGCAGGTTTTTAGCTACAGGTTGCAGGTTGTGGGGGTAAGTTCAGCCCCGTCATTTATTTCAAGCAGAGGAGAGAATCATGCCCGGCTGGTTCGCGATTGCCGCTCCGTATCTCGCCGATATCGTGGTGCTTGCGCGACCATTGTTTACGCGCTCGAAGGAAGGGGAGAAGGTTCCCGATATCGTCGTCCAGCAAATTGCCGAACTGCAAAATGCGGCAACACAAAATGCCGAAACCGCGCGCCTGCTCGCCACCGAAATGCAAAAAACCATCAATACACTGCAGAGCGGTGCGCTGATGCTGGAGCGGCAGTTGCATCTTGTGCGTCTGTTTGCGGTCGGCGCGTCGGTAGTGGCGGTGATTGCGCTGCTGGTGGCGTTGTTGGCGCTGGCGCGATAACGGCATTCAGGCGAAGGAAATACGAGAAGCGCGCATGGCTCTGCAACCTGAAAACAAACCCGCCCTGCTCGGCAGCGACAGTGTCGGCCTGCCGCCGCCGACGTTTGACTCCGCCGCGTTGTGGCTCAAGGCGGTAGCGGCCTTGCAGAAACAGGATCGCGCGATCGCGCGTCTGATCAAACGCGTTGGTCCGATCGCGTTTGCGCCGCATCTGCGCGAGGAACCGCTGACGTCATTCATCGGCGCCATCGTCAGTCAACAGCTTTCCGTCAAGGCAGCCGCGACGATTCTGCAACGCGTCAATGCGCTGATCACCGTCGACGGCGTGCCGCACACGGAAAAATTGCTGCTGACCTCCGACGATGCACTGCGCGGCGCCGGCCTCTCCTATATGAAGGCTTCGTATTTAAAAGATCTCGCGCAGAAATACCGCGACGGCGAATTGCCGACGCTGCCGCAGATCAAGCAGATGTCCGACGAACAGATCATCAACCGGTTTACGCAGATTAAAGGTGTCGGGCGCTGGACGGTGGAGATGTACCTGATCTTCAACCTCGGCCGCACCGATGTGTTGCCGACACTCGACCTCGGCGTGCGCAAGGGTATCGCGCTGGCGCTCCAGCTCGATGCAGTACCGAACCCGGCAGCGGCAATGGCTTACGGCGAAAAATGGAAACCGTATCGCAGCGTCGCGTCGTTATATCTGTGGCGCGGCCTCGATAACAAATAGCGGCGCGACCATTCGCTGACGATAAAAACTTACTCGAATACCCCACAAGGAGAGACCATGGAAGCGCGCGAAATTCCCGCCGAGACCCATGCCCAGTATCGGATGTCGTGGATCGCCTATCTCGGGCCGATCGTCGGGTTGCTGCTGATGATTGCGGTTGGCGTAGCGCTGCTGGTTTACGATCAATTCGCGGCGACCGGGGTGTTGTTATGGATCGGGATCGCGGTCATTGTTGTTGCGCTGACGATTTTTATATATCGCGTACTGATGATTCACAGTGTCGTGCTCTACACCGACGATCACGGCGTCTGGGTTTACAGCGGCATTCTGCCGTGGTCAAAAGGGGTCGCCGGCGTAAAATGGCGCGACCTCGAAGACGCCATTTATGTCACCGGCTTTTTCAGCTGGCTGCTGAAATCCTACAAAGTTCGCGTTGGACACCGCTTCACCAAGACCAGCGAAATCGTCCTCGACAATATCGCGCACGGCAATGAGGCAGTCGAACATATCAATGGGTTACACCGGCAGGCGCTGGGCGGCGGCCCGGTGGAGTAGCCGGCCCCTTTTTTCCGGATTTCAGAAAGTAAAAATCCGGCATAATTCGTATTCATTTCAAGAGTGGGGTTACCGTGGGATCTCTCAATTTTATCGGTGGTGAAAAAGGCGGCGTCGGCAAATCCGTGATGTCGCGTGTGCTTGCACAATATTTTATCGATCAGCAACGACCGTTCACCGGTTTCGATACCGATCGCTCGCACCAGTCATTGCGACGTTTTTACAGCGAGTACGCATCCCCGTCGGTGGTCGACAGTTATGAAAGCCTCGACGCCATCGTCGAAAGTTTTGCGGAAGACGCCAGCAAAAGCGTGCTGGTCGATCTGGCGGCACAAACCTTCGCGCCGGTTGCACGCTGGATCGAAGATTCGGATTTATTCGCGGTATTCGCCGAGCTGAATATTCCGATCAATTTCTGGCATGTCATGGACGGCGGCAAGGAGTCGGTCGACCTGCTCAAAAATCTGCTGGATACCTACGGCAACAAACCCAATTACATCGTTGTGCTGAATTACGGCCGCGGCGCGGATTTTTCGATTTACGAACGCTCCGACGAAGAGCGCCGTATAGCGGCGATGGGTGTTACCACCATCGTGTTGCCGAAATTGCACGAAGCGACGATGCGCAAGATCGATTTGCACAACAGCAGTTTCTGGGCCGCGGTCAACAACAAAAAAGGCGATGGCGAATCGCTCGGTCTGCTCGAGCGGCAACGCGTCAAGGTCTGGTTGCAGAAAACCTATGAAGCGCTGAACGGCATCCCTCTCTAGAAAACCGCTGGAAAGCTGCTGCGCGCGGGCGAGCACCAACGAATCAATACCGCGATTCGGCGAGCCCGTTGAATTGTTTGGCGAGATACGTCGCGTAGTTATCGGTCATCCCCGCAAGAAAATCGACGGCGCGCATTACGCATTGATAGCGCCGTTCGACATCGTCCCACGGCGTCGAGCCATTCACTTTTTTGTCTTCAAACAGCTGCGGCGGAAAACTGCGTTCGCCGATCAGGTGAATTAAACGCTGGTGCCGAAAATTGCTGGTGTCGCCGCTGGCCAAAGTCAGTGCGGCATCGATGATGTGATCCAGCAGCGTGCCGATAACCTGAAAGGCGCCGATCTCCAGTTCGACCTTGCGCGGGTGTTCGAAGACGCGGGTTTTCGCCAGCTGTTTGGCGCCTTCGACCAGCTTGCGCGCCGGTGGGTCGCACAGCGTGATCAGATCGGTTGGCAAATCGCCGCGCAGTAGCGCGTCGTGATGGTCCATGAATGCGCGCACGCCGGCGTCGATCAGAAATTCGATGACCTGTCCGCGCAACAGTGCCGCCTTGCGACCGGGTCGCAGATCCGAACGCAGCAGATAACGGGTTTCCGCATTGCGCGGCAGCGCGGGCGCCAGCAGTTCGCGCACCTCGTCCCAGCGCAGCAAATCCATGTCCAGACCGTCTTCGAGATCGATCACGCAGTAACAGAAGTCGTCGGCGGCTTCGACCAGATACGCGAGCGGATGACGGCTGAATTGATTGGCGCCCTGCGGCCGCATGCCGGTCGCCGCACACACTTCATGCAACGCGGCAGTCTCCGCGCGAAAGGCGCTGTACTTGTCATTGCGAGCAGTTTTGCCGGCGCGCGCGACGCCGGACAACCACGGATATTTCAAAAATGTCGCCAGCGTTGCATACGTCAGCCGCATGCCGTCTTCGTACTGGTGATATTCGGATTTGGTGAGAATGCGAAAACCCTGCGCATTG
>JBEVMI010000361.1:0-9717 GCA_040508685.1 Spongiibacteraceae bacterium | reverse complement strand
AACGCCAATGGTCAGGTGTATCTGATCAATCCGAACGGCGTTCTGTTCGGTCAGGGCGCACAGGTTAACGTCGGTGCGTTGGTCGCCTCGACACTCGATTTAAACGACGCGGCATTAACTGGCGATAAACGATCGTTCAGCGGCAATGGCGCTGGCAGCGTTATCAATCGCGGTGCGATCAACGCGATCGAAGGTGGTTATGTTGCGCTGCTCGGCAATCAGGTCGGCAATGAAGGTGTTATCACTGCACCCAGCGGCGCAGTGGCGCTGGGCGCCGGTAGCGCCGCGACACTGACGTTCAGCAATAACAGTCTGGTCGGCATGCAGGTGGACGCCAGTGTATTGAACAGCCAGGCCGACAACGGCGGGTTGATCCGCGCCGATGGCGGCATCGTCGTGATGACGGCGGGCGCCAAAGACTCGCTGCTGGCCAGCGTCGTCAACAATACCGGTGTGATCGAAGCACGCACCGTCGAAAATCGCGACGGCAGCATCGTGTTGTTGGGCGGCATGCAGGCCGGCACGGTGAATGTCGCTGGCACACTCGACGCCAGCGCGGCAGATGGCGGTAACGGTGGTTTTATCGAGACCTCCGCCGCGCATGTGCAGGTCGCGGGCGATGCAAAAATTACGACTGCCGCAGCGATGGGATTAGCCGGCACCTGGCTGATCGATCCGGTCGATTTCACCATTGCCGCGAGCGGTGGCGATATCACCGGAGCGGCGTTGTCGAGCAATCTCGGCAGCGGCAATGTCGTGATCCAGAGTACGACGGGCAGCGCCGGCACACTCGGCGATGTGAATGTAAACGACGCGGTGACCTGGTCGGCCAACAAGCTGACGTTGAACGCGCAGAACAACATTAATATCAACGCCAATCTGAATGCATCGAGTAGCGCCAGCCTGGCGCTCGAATACGGCCAGGGCGCGGTGGCAGCTGGCAATACCAGCAGCGTCGTCACCCATGGTGCGTCCGTCAACCTGCCTGCCAGCACGACCAATTTCACTACCAGGCAGGGGTCGAACGGCGTCGTCAAAAATTACACGGTGATCACCAGTCTCGGTGCCGCGGGTAGCACGACTGCCACTGATTTGCAGGGCATGGCCGGCAACCTGGCAGCCAATTACGCGCTGGGCAGCAATATCGATGCTGCCGCAACCAGCAGCTGGAATGCCGGCGCAGGCTTCACGCCAATCGGTACAGATCCCTCGCGATTCGCCGGCGTCTTTGATGGGTTGGGTCACACCGTTTCCGGTGTTTACATCAATCGAACCGGCAGCAATTTTACCGGCTTGTTTGGCTACACGGCCGCCGGCTCCATGGTCCGCAACGTGGGTCTGGTCGGCGGCAGTGTCGCCAGCGACTCTTGGGCCACCGGCGCGCTGGTCGGGTCGCTCGCCGGCATGTTGAAGAACAGCACCGCAGCGGTCAGCGTCAGCGGCTTCCAGACCGCAGGCGGGCTGGTCGGCGTGATCGATGGCGGCGCCATCATCGACAGTCATGCGAGCGGCGATGTCATTGGTTATGGCAATGGCGAAGCCGGCGGATTGGTGGGCTTGAGCTGGGGTCCCGGCGGGGGAACCGTCAACAACAGCTATGCCACCGGCAATGTGAGCAGCCCGGTCGGCAATGTCGGCGGACTGATGGGGATCAACTGGGGCCATATCACCAACAGCTATGCCACTGGCACAGCGACCGGCACCGATTACATTGGTGGGTTAGTCGGTAACAACAGCAATGGCTCGGTTGCCAGCAGCTATGCCACCGGCGCTGCAAACGGCCGCGACTATGTCGGCGGGCTGGTTGGCAACAACTCGAATAGCGTCAGCAATAGTCATGCAACCGGCGCAGCGACAGGCAGCAATAATGTCGGTGGTCTGGCGGGGAACAACAACGGCAACCTTTCCGCCAACTACGCGACTGGCGCAGTGACTGGCAGCAATGCCGTGGGTGGACTGATCGGAACCAGCACCGGCACCACGTCCAACAGCTACGCGACAGGCGCGGTAAACGGCGACACCCGCGTTGGCGGACTGATCGGATACGCCGGCGATTACGGCTCGGTCAACAACAACCACGCCACCGGCGCCGTGGTCGGCAGCGGCGACTATGTCGGCGGATTGATCGGTTATAGCTACGGCAGCACGGTGAGCACCAGTTACGCCACCGGCGCGGTCATTGGCCGCGATTTTGTCGGCGGGCTCATGGGGGTCAACGCCGCGGGTAGTTATGGTTATGGCTATGGCGGCGCGATCAGCGACAGCTACGCCAGCGGCAGCGTGCAGGCGCGTTCCTACGTGGGCGGGCTGCTGGGGTACAACACCTCGACCGCGACGACGACCGATAGTCATGCGCTCGGGTCCGTGACTGCAAGCAGGGGCGATGTGGGCGGTCTGATCGGGCGCAACGAGGGCGCGTTGTCGGGCGTCTACGCCACCGGCGCAGTCCAAGCCGAGGAGCACCACATCGGCGGTCTGGTGGGATACAACAGCGCGCCAATCAGTAACAGTTACGCCAGCGGCGCGGTAACCGGCGTCGGCGGCGCCAGCTATGTCGGCGGCCTGGTCGGAAGAAATTACGGCTCCGTCAGCAGTAGCTACGCAACGGGTGATGTGCAAGGTTTTAACTACATCGGTGGATTGCTGGGCGGTAATTACGGGGGCGTCAGCACGACCTACGCCACGGGGCTGGTGCGAAGTGACAACAATGCCGGCGGCCTGATCGGCAGCAACTATGGTTCGGTAACCAACAGCTTCTGGAACACCGACACCTCCGAACAGGCGTCCAGCCATGGCGGGACGGGCCTCACCTCGAATCAGATGATGCAACTGGCCAGCTTCAGCAGCTGGAATGTGGCGACACCCAACACCATCGCCGGCACTGGAGGCAGCGGCGCTTCGTGGCGCATCTATGAAGGTCATACCGCGCCATTGCTCACCCAGTTTCTGACCGCATTGACGCTGACCGATGCCACCGTCGTGACCTATAACGGCACTGCACAAAATGGAATGAGCGTTGTCCCCAGCGGCGTGTTGGGAGCCACAGCGACCAACGTAGGTGTCTACGGTTTCTATTCCAACCAGCAAGGCTACGACATCACCGGCGGCACGCTTACCATCAATAAAGCGAACCTGACGTTATCGACCAGCAATGTCAGCAAGACTTACGACGGCACGCTGGTCGCCAGCGGCACGGCCACCGTCGTCAGTGGCACGCTGTACACCAATGCGAGTAATGGCGGCTTGCTGGATAGTCTGAGTGGCGGGTTATTTGAGTTTCTCGATGCCAACGCCGGTGCTGATAATAAAACCGTTACGGCGAGTGGCGTCACTGTTAGCGACGGCAACAGCGGCGGCAACTATAACGTCACTTACGCGAACAACACGACCAGCACAATTAACAAAGCCCATCTGACGTTAAGCACAAATGATGTTGCGAAAACTTATGACGGCACTTTGACGGCAGCAGGCAGCGCCCTCCTCACGAGTGGCACGCTGTATAACAACGTCAGCAATGGCAATACGCTCGACAGCATCAGTGGCGGCATCTTTTCGTTTCTCGATGCCAACGCCGGTGCCGGGAATAAAGTGGTTGTGACCAGTGGTGTCAGCGTTAACGACGGTAACAATGGCGGCAATTACAACGTTGCTTATGAAAACAACACGGCCAGTACGATTAGCGCCGCCAATTTAATCGTGAGCAGTAGCGATGTTACGAAAATTTATGACGGCATGCTCGCCGCGATCGGCAGTGCAACTTTAACCGGCGGTACATTGTTTGGCAGCGATTCGCTAAGTGGCGGCAGTTTTGCCTTCGCCGACAAAAATGCAGGCAGCGGCAAGACTGTGACGGTGACCGATGTCAGCGTTAGCGATGGCAACGGTGGCAGCAATTACAGCGTCACTTATACGAATAACACGACGAGCACGATCAATGCGGCCAATTTGCTGCTGAGCACCAGCAACGTCACAAAAATCTACGATGGCGGTCTCGCTGCTTCCGGTGCGACAACCATCGCCGCCGGCACGCTGTTCGGCAGCGATTCGTTGAGCGGCGGTAGTTTCGCTTTCACGAACAAAAATGTCGGTGCCGGCAACAAGACGGTGACGACTACGGGAGTCACCGTTAACGACGGCAATGGCGGCGCCAACTACAGCGTCGGTTATCTCGATAACACCACCAGCACCATTACCCCCGCCAGGCTTGCCATAAGCGGCGTGACTGCGAATGACAAGGTTTACGACGGTACGGCGACGACGACGCTGGCGGGCCTGGCAGCCGTAACACCCATCGGCTCTGATGACGTCGTGGTTAACGGTGCGGGCAGCGGGCTGTTTGCCAATGCGGATGTGGGTGTCGGCAAGACGGTCACCGTCAGCGGCTTCGCGCTGAGCGGCAGCGATGCAGGCAATTACGCCGTTGTGCAGCCTGGCGGCTTAACCGCGGACATTGCCGAAATTGTTGTCGTTCCCGACAGCACTCCGATAGCAGACACGCCGAGCGCAGACATGTCGATAGCCGAATTAAAAAGCGTAACGGGACAAATCCAATCGAGCATTTTCCTTCCTGCCAATGTGCAATCGCCTCCGAGCTTGTCTCCCGAGTTGGTGGAAACCCAAGTGACCGAATCTGATTCGTCGACGTCCAGTGCGATTCAAAACATCGGCATGAGTGACGGCCGCTCGAAATCCCTATTGCAGATTGTCGATGGCGGAATGAAATTGCCGGGCAGCAGCGTTGAAGAGAATGACGATTAATGAAAAGGCATAACAATTTTCTACCGTCGTCGGCCGATCGATGGGTAGCCGTGAAACCGTTGTGCTTTGCTGTGTTTACCTGCGCGCTGGTCTCTCACGGCAATGCGCAGCCGGCGCTACCGAATTCGGGCACGATCTTGCAGCAGGTTCAACCCGCCCAACCGGCGGCACCTTCATCCACCGCAACCGAGTTGAAGGTGGAGCCGACAGAGGCTGCCAAATTGCCGGCCAGCGCACCATTCCCTGTTGCGAATATTCGCATCACCGGCAATAACACGGTTGATACGGCGACGATGCACGCACTGATTGCCGATGGGGAAGGCCGGGATCTGACGTTGTCGGATCTCGGCGAATTGGCTGCGCGTATCACACGCTATTACCGCAGCCAGAATTATCCATTGGCGCGAGCGATCATTCCGGCGCAGACGATTCAGTCCGGTGTTGTCATTATCGAAGTTATTGAGGCGCGTTACGGCAGCGTTACCCTCAATAACCAAAGTCGGGTCAATGATCATCTGCTGCAATCGATGCTGGCGCCGCTGCAAAGTGGTGACGTCATTGCCGGTGCGAAGCTGGACCGCGCGTTGCTGCTGCTGTCCGACGTTCCGGGTGCAGCGCCGGCAGCAACCTTGAAACCAGGCGAGGCCGTCGGGACGTCGAATCTGCAGGTGAGTGTGGCGGCAGAGCCAATCGTTTCCGGCACGGTCTTTCTCGATAATTACGGCAGCGATTCTACCGGGCGCGCGCGCGTCGGCGCCGCGGTAGATATCAATAACCCCTTGCATTACGGCGATGTGCTGAGCGCGAGCGGTGTGCGCACACAAAGCGATATGAGTTATGGGCGGCTCAGTTATGAATCGCTGTTAAACGGATACGGCACCCGCGCGGGAATTTCCTATTCGGATTTGGAGTACGAACTTGGCGGGTCGCTCTCCAATCTGGATGCCAATGGCACCGCGCGGGTAAAAAGTGCGTGGGCGAGACAACCACTGCTGCGCAGTCGCGACGTGAACCTCAACGCCGTGTTGCAGTACGACAAGATGGCGCTGCGCGATCATATCGATGTCGCGTCCATTCGCACCGACCGCGAGCAAGAGAACTGGACGCTGGCTTTTTCCGGTGATGCGCGCGATACGTTTTTGTCGAGCGCCGTCAATGCTTGGAGTTTGGGTTGGACGGCCGGGCGGGTCGGCTTTGACGATGTATTGGTGGAATCGCTCGATGCCATCACCGCCAATACCCAGGGCCGTTTTTCCAAGTTAAATGCCAATGTTTCGCGTCTGCAAAGTCTGGGCGCGAAAAATATGCTGTATGTAACCATCGCGGCGCAGTGGGCCAACTCCAATCTGGATTCATCGCAGAAAATGGCGTTGGGCGGGCCGTATTCGGTGCGCGCCTACGACGTGGGTGCCGTGCTGGGCGATGAAGGTTATGCCGGCACGGTCGAGTTGCGCCGCGACATCGGTCAGGCGTGGCAAGGGCAATGGCAGGCCGTCGCATTTATCGATAGCGCGCATGTGACGGTCAACGAAAACGCATGGGTGGCAGGCACCAATGGCGCAACACTCAGCGGCGCCGGGCTTGGATTGAACTGGACCGGAAATCAATTTGGCAGCGTGCGTACTTACGTCGCAACGCCGATCGGATCGACGCCGACACTGGTGGGCGATACAAAGTCGGCGCGGGCATGGGTGGAGACCCGCATCGGGTTCTAAATGTTTTTTAGGACGGCTGCTTCGGATAATAAAGCTGGTAATACCATGCGCACGCAGTTTCGATCTGAGCCTGTATGCGCGGCGGTATGTCGTGACGTTGCGGGCTGGCAATTCGCGTGGATTGTTTGTGCGAATATTTCATGCGGTAGTGACTGTCGCTCTCCTGAATGCCGACATTTAACTGCTCGGGATTAATTGCGAAAGGTGACAACCCCAGCCATGCGTAAATATGCGACATACAGGTCGCCGGGTGCGCCATCATGTCCTCGAAGCGCACGAAATATAGATGCTGCTGCACCTTCTTCGGCAAATCGGACACAGCATGTAGAGACAGCAGCGGTGCGCCAATCGCCTTGTCTTTCGCGAATAACATATCGGCGCGGCCGAAACGATCGAAGTCGGCCAGGTGATCGATAAAGTCCACCAGAATGGTGCGCTGATGCTGCGACTCGATCGAACCGTAAATCTGTCCGAGGTCGCGCAGACAGACAATCAGTTTTGCCTCGGGCTCGATATGCAATAACAGTTCTATCGCATGGAGCCACGCCCGATTTTTATCGACCACAACGTGTTTGCCGTTGCCGCCATGCCAGCCCCGCAAAAATCCCTGCATCGCTGACGCAAGATGCGCGTAACTGCTATCGAATGAATTATCGAGCTGCGCCAAAAAAAACGAATCGTCGCTGATCATGCGCCGAATACCCAGCAAGGTATTACACAGCGGTGAACTGTTGCCTTCGCATTGGATTTCCGGATGCTGCGCGAGCAGCTGACAGAGCAGTGTCGAACCTGCACGCGGTAAACCGGTAACGCCGACAAATTTTGGGATCATGGGGAATCAACATTCCAGAGGAAAAAAGCAATGGGGTTTGATGTCGAGGGCGTGCAATCTTGCGGCTAAGTATCCGCCAATCACAAATGTTGTGGTCAATTGGATGGATTGAAAGATGATGGCAAGAAATAGGGGTTAATGATTGCGTGGATAAACGATGCTGGAAATCGCGGATGTTTATTTGCAAGAGGTGTTGCTAATGGCAGGGACGGCTTCGTACTTAACGGTTAACTAATTGATTCTACGTCGTTTAATTGGCGATATTTGCGATGCTTACTCTCCAATATCAGCGCTGGGGGTATTTTCAGTGCTCGTCGTCTAAGCAATAGCGCAGCTCATTTCGACACGGTGAGCCATTGAAATTAATTAGCTCTTAAGAGATCGACGGATCGTTGCGCGATCGCTGGCGGCCACCAGAGTTATCTGCGCAAGTAGTGCGCTGATCAGATTCGCCAGCGGTAGGCTCACAGCGATGATGGATTGGTCCGATCGGCACTGCCGGCGTTATGACCCCCATACGCATAAAACCCGACAATCCTACGTGCATTTGCGCATGGTGGCTTTTCAGCACCCGACTAAGCTTTTTTTACTAGCTTACTCATACGGAGATCACACCATGCTCGTACTTTCCCGCCGTACAGATGAAACCTTAATTATTGGCGATGACATCAAAATCACCGTGCTTGGCATTAGTGGCAACCAGGTGCGTATAGGTATTGCCGCTCCGAAAGAAATTAGTGTGCATCGCGAAGAAGTTTACTTGCGCATTCAGGCCGAGAAGCCGGCAGAAGCGGCTTGATCCATCGAGCATTTAGCGCATGGAATATTTCGGCAGCGTAGAGGTTTGTAGTTGCGCTGCCATGTTTTATTTCTCGAAGACCGGCATTTTCAGGTAGAGCGCAGGATGTGGTGAGCGATGCCGCATTGGATACATGGGTGCGGCAAAGGCCAACGATGCAACAGCTTATGGAGTAGGCGATTGGGCAGTATGGAACTGGTATTGCGGTACGCGCAGTTTGCCGGCGAGCATTTGAAGCCAGCGGCAAGCAACGTTGAGAGCATTTTTTAAACGGCTTTTTGAATTGGTGCCCAGGGACGGAATCGAACCGCCGACACGGGGATTTTCAATCCCCTGCTCTACCGACTGAGCTACCTGGGCGTGCAGAAATCTTGCTTGTTACGGCTCTCGCTGGGAGGGTCTGGACGCGAGAGGCGCGTATTAAACCCGCTGGCCCGCGCGCCGTCAACCTCTTGCGCATCAAGATTTGGGCGGCGGCACGTAGCCTTCGGCGGTCTCGAAATTTTCGTTCGCAAAAAACTTGTCCATTTCCTCCTGCAGGAATTTCCGGGTATCGGGATCGAACAGTTTCAGCCGTTTCTCGTTGATCAGGCGGGTCTGATGCGCCTGCCATTCCTCCCACGCCTGCTTCGATACGTTATCGAAAATGTCCTGACCTTTCGGGCCGGGATAAGGCGGTGCGCTCAGCCCCTCGAGGTCGCGCTGATATTTTTTGCAGAAAACGGTGCGAGTCATCGGTTAAACCTTGGGCGATAAACGTGCGGTCAGTTGAGTTGGGCGAGCCGGTCGAGCAGTTTACGCACCGGTGCGGCGAGGCCGACAGCGGCGGGCCGGGCGGGATCGTACCAGAGGAAGCGACTGTCTTCGCTGAGCGTGGTCGGCATCTTGTGGGCACCGACAATCGCGGTTTCGATATCGAGGTGGTAGTGGCTGAAGGTGTGGCGCCAGGGTTCCCACTGCTCGAGCAATTCGGCGTCGCGCAGCCGCAGCGTGTCGCGGCAGAAGGTTTCGATATCGTCGCTGGGCGCGATTTGCGGAAAAATCCAGAGGCTGGCCCAGACCCCGGTGGGCGGGCGTTTTTCCAGCAGGATTTCGCCTTTGCGGTTGCGGATCAGCAACATGCGCGTGCTCTGCACCGGCAGGGTCTTCTTGGGTTTTTTGCCGGGATAGAGCTGCGGCGTACCGGTCTTGTGGGCGGCGCAGTCATCTTGTACCGGGCAGATGCCGCAGGCCGGTTTGCTGCGCGTACATAAGGTCGCGCCCAGATCCATCATTGCCTGGGTGTAGTCAGCGACGCGTTCGGCCGGCGTATGCGCATCGGCGTGTTCCCACAATTGTTTGAGCACGGCGCTTTCGCCGGGAAATCCCGCGATGGCGTGGTAGCGCGCCAGTACGCGTTTGACATTACCGTCGAGAATCGTCGCCGGTTTGCGATGCGAGATCGCAACGATGGCGCCGGCGGTGGAGCGGCCGATGCCGGGCAGGTCGCTGAGCTGATCGACGTCGTCCGGAAATTCGCCGCCATATTCGGTGCAGACACGCTGCGCGGTGCGCAGCAGGTTGCGCGCGCGACTGTAGTAGCCGAGGCCGGTCCATAAATGCAGCACTTCGTC
>JBEVMI010000353.1:0-3859 GCA_040508685.1 Spongiibacteraceae bacterium | reverse complement strand
TGTTGTGTGCGGATACGACGATCGACGTCTTGTCGTTGCCGCTCGGCGGCACTTCGTCGCGCGCGATCACCAGAAAACGCGTGGTATTGCTGGAGTAATCTTCGATATTTTCAGCGAGGCGAATCAGCCCGTATTGCTCGGCCGCCATCGCGCCCGCCACTGCCGCTACATCGGGGTTTTCGGAGGCCAGCCGTGCCGCTTCGCCATTGCTGGATACCGCAACACGCTCGACATTCGGCCAATGTGTATCCAGCCATTGCCGCGCCTGTGCCAACGGCTGCTGGTGCGAATAGATGCGTTTAATCTGCTTCGGATCGGTATGCGGATTGATCAGCAGATGCAGCTCGATCCGCAATTCCAGTTCGCCGCAAATCTTCAGCGGAGATTCGGCAAACCGATCCAGCGTCAGCGACACCATGCCTTCGGTTGAATTTTCGACAGGTACCACGCCGAACGGACACTGCCCGGATTCAACCCGGACAAACACCTGCGCGATACTTGGTTGCGGCGCCGCAACAATCGAATGACCGAATTGTTTGAGCGCCGCCGCATGTGAAAAGGTACCTTCGGGGCCGAGAAACGCCACCTCGGTAGGTTTTTCCAGGGCACGGCAGGCGGACATGATTTCGCGGAAAATAATTGCCAGTGCTTCGCCACTGAGCGGACCGCTATTGCGATCCATGACACGGCGCAAAATCTGCGCTTCGCGCTCAGGGCGGTAAATCTGCACCTGTGCCGGATCGCCGACTTCCTTGAGTTTGACTTCAGCGACCTGCAACGCACAGTTGGCGCGTTCGCTGAGCAACGTCTGCAGTTGCGCATCGATGGCATCGATTCGCCCGCGCACCTGTTCCAGCTCGGAGCTGGTACCTGCGATTTTGGAGTCATTGCTGCTTACAGTCTTTTCAGAATTGCCGCTCATGGCCGCTCAACCGTTGCGCTGCGCGAAATCTTTCATGTACACGATCAGCGCATCGACCGCCGCTTCCGATACCGCGTTGTACAAACTCGCACGCATGCCACCCACCGAACGATGGCCGGCAAGATTGAGCAGGCCGGCTTCGTCGGCACCTGCCAGGAAGGGTTTTTCGAGTTTTTCATCAGCGACCATGAACGGCACGTTCATCAGCGAACGGCTCTGTTTTTCCACCGGGTTGCGATAAAAACCGCTATTGTCGATGTAGTCGTAGAGTTTGCCCGCCTTGCGACGATTGACTTTTTCGATCTCGACCAGACCGCCGAGCTTTTTCAGCTCCTGGAAAACGAGACCGGCGAGATACCACGCAAACGTCGGCGGCGTGTTGTACATCGATTCGTTATCAGCAGCGATTTTGTAATCGAGCATGGTCGGGCAGACAGGCTGCGCCTTGCCGAGCAAATCCTTGCGCACGACGGTTATGGTCAAACCGGCCGGGCCGATATTTTTCTGGGCGCCAGCGTAAATCACACCGTAATCGTTGACGTTGATCGGACGCGACAGGATCGTCGATGACATATCGACAACCAGCGGTGCCTTTACTTTCGGCACCCAGAAATATTCGACACCGCCGATGGTTTCGTTCGGCGTGTAATGCAGGTATGCGGCGTTATCGCTGAGTTTCCAGGTTTCGAAAGCCGGGATCGTCGCAAAGTTACTGTCTTCGCTGCTGGCAACGACATTGACCTTGCCGAAACGTTTGGCTTCTTTAATCGCCTTGATTGACCACTGACCGGTATTGACATAGTCCGCGATTTCATCCTTGCCGAGCAGATTCAACGGTACGGCGGAAAATTGCTGGCTGGCGCCACCCTGCAAAAACAGTACGGCGTAATCGGCGCTGATACCGAGCAGCTCGCGAAAATCGCCTTCTGCCTGGGTCGCAATTTCGACGAATTCTTTCGAGCGATGGCTCATTTCCATCACCGACAGACCCTTGCCGTGCCAGTCGGACAATTCGTTTTTCGCCCGTTCCAGAACCGTTTCCGGCAACGCTGCGGGGCCCGCACAGAAATTGAATTTTCTCGTCATCGTTCGCCTACCTTTTGCCCTTTTGCTTTTTTGACAACCATGACAACGGCCAAGCCTGATATCTGCCGCACTACCTCGCGCGTGTTATTCCGGCGCCTGCGCGTCAGATTCAGGCGCTTCCGTATCGGAAGCTTCTATGGTGGGCACCGCGCCGTCGCCCTCGACCTCTTCGATAACCGCATCGAGCATGGATTCCGCAACGCGCTCGACGCCGACCAGCGATTCGCCCTCTTTCAGGCGAATGACACGCACGCCCTGCGTGTTCCGGCTCAGCTCGGAAATTTCACTGCAGCGCGTGCGTACGAGTGTGCCCTGATCGGAAATCATCATGACTTCGTCGCCGGCAAACACCTGCACCGCACCGGCGAGACCACCGTTGCGCTCGCTGATCTGCATGGCGATCACGCCCATGGTGCCGCGGCCCTTGGTCGGGAAGTCGTCGATCAGCGTGCGCTTGCCGTAACCGTTTTCGCTGACGGTCAATACGCTGCCACCCTCCTCCGGGATGATCAGCGAAATCACGCGCTGACCTTCACTGAGACGAATGCCGCGGACACCGCGCGCACCGCGGCCCATCGCGCGCACTTCTTCTTCGCGGAAACACACAGCTTTGTTGGCACTGCTGAACAACATGACTTCGCGCGCACCGTCGGTAATTGCCGTGCCGACCAGCACGTCGCCTTCGTCAAGTTCGAGCGCACGCAGGCCCACCGAGCGCGGCCGCGAAAATTCCGGCAGCGGCGTTTTCTTCACGGTACCGTTCGCAGTCGCCATGAAAATAAAATGGTCCGCGAGATATTCGCGCACGGGCAGAATGGCGGTAATGCGTTCGCCGTCACCGAGCGGCAACAGATTGATGACCGGACGACCTTTCGAGTTCCGGCTCGCGACTGGAATCTGATAAACCTTCAGCCAATACACCTTGCCGACGTTGGTGAAACACAGAATCGTGTCGTGGCTGCTGGTGATCAGCAGATGTTCGACAAAATCCTCGTCCTTTACCGCTGTCGCCGATTTGCCCATGCCACCGCGACGTTGTGCCTGATAGGAGTCCAGCGGCTGCGTTTTCGCATAACCACCGTGCGAAATCGTAACGACACGGTCTTCTTCGGTGATCAGATCTTCGATCGACAGATCGAGTTGCGACACGGTGATTTCGGAACGGCGCTCGTCGCCGAAATCCGCCATCACCTGCTCCAGCTCACCGCGAATTACCGCCTTGAGTTTTTCCGGATCGGCCAGAATACCGAGGTATTCGGCAATTTCGAGCAGCTTTTCCTGATATTCGTCGAGCAGCTTGTCGTGTTCGAGGCCGGTCAGTTTTTGCAGACGCAGATCGAGAATCGCCTGCACCTGCTCCGGCGACAAATAATATTTGCCGTCGCGCATGCCCAGTTCTACCGGCAGATCGTCGGGGCGGCAGGCATCTTCGCCGGCGCGCTCGAGCATGGCCATGACATTGCCCGGCTCCCACGGCCGCGCCAGCAGTTTTTCGCGCGCTTCCTGGGCATTCGCCGAACTGCGGATCAACTCGATCACCGGATCGATATTGGCAATCGCAACCGCGAGGCCTTCGAGAATATGGCCGCGTTCGCGCGCCCTGCGCAGCAGATAGACCGTGCGACGCGTGACCACTTCGCGACGGTGGCGGACGAACGCTTCGAGCATGTCCTTGAGGTTGAGCAGCCGCGGGCGGCCATCAACCAGAGCCACCATGTTGATACCGAATACGGTTTCCAACTGGGTCTGCGAGTACAGGTTGTTCAGGACGACTTCGCCGGATTCGCCGCGTTTGATTTCGATGACTACGCGCAGGCCGTCCTTGTCCGATTCGTCGCGCAGCTCGGAAAT
>JBEVMI010000349.1:0-8978 GCA_040508685.1 Spongiibacteraceae bacterium | reverse complement strand
TCCGTCAGTGTCGGCACAACCGTTTCAATCAGCTCGAAGCAGTCTGCCGCAATGTCCGCAGTCGGCCGCTTTCGCAATACGTAACTCTGATTGATCATCGTGGTTCCCGATAGGCTGACGGATGCAAGCTCATTGTTTTTGCAAAAATTCGATGGTGAGTCCGGCGCTGTCGCGCATGTAGACAAGCCGTAAATTCATTGTCGGCGACGGCGCAATCGCGACAATTTGGTTGACGGGCATAAAGCAGTATGTCGCGGCCACGGCGATAACCGCGTCGAGATCATCAACCATGAACGCAATATGCGCCGCGCCAACATCGCACGGGCGTGGTGAATAATGCTGGCGAGCGGTGGGTCCGACGTACTCGAACAACTCCAGCTCATGCCCGGGACATTGCACGATGCTGCAGCGCACCGCGGCGCCATCGACCCCGGTAACGCCTTCCATCAGTGCCTGCGGCGCATTGCCGGGGCGCACGCTGAAGCCGAGACCATCGGTAAAAAATGCCACTACCCGATCGAGATCGGGAACCGTGAAGCTCGTGTGTACGGTGGATTGAACAATGAATTGTCGTGGCCGTGCCATTTCCAGCCTCTGTCGTTATTAATTTATGTTAATTAAGGGTCCTGATATTGGCTGATAGTATCTCCGCGATTTTGGGTCTAATCAATAAAGAAATGGTTAAGAAATGTCTGTGAATTCCGGTTTGGTCGAACGGTTCCATGTATCGATACCGCAACGCGTGATCGATGATCTCCACCAGCGCCTGCGGCAGACGCGCTGGCCGGACGATGTCGCTAACGCCGACTGGTCCTATGGGTTCAATTGCGCCTATCTGCAGGAGCTGGTGCGTTACTGGCTTGATGAATATGACTGGCGGCACCAGGAAGCCCAAATCAACCAGTACCCGCAGTTCAAGGCGGATATCGATGGCGTGCCGATTCATTTCATCCACGTCCGCGGCAAAGGGCCGAACCCACGGCCGCTGATTCTCACGCATGGTTATCCGTGGACGTTCTGGGATTATCGCAAGCTGATCGAGCCGCTTACCGATCCGGCGGCGCACGGCGGTGATGCCGCCGATGCGTTCGATGTCGTGATCCCGTCGCTGCCTGGCTATGTGTTTTCGTCGCCGCTGCAAACCACCGGTATCGATTTCACCCGCACTGCGGATCTCTGGGTGAGGCTGATGCGCGACGTGCTCGGCTACGACAAATTCGCCGCGCATGGTGGCGATTGGGGTGCAATGGTTACGGCACAGCTTGGGCATAAATATGCCGAACATTTGTTAGGTATTCATCTCGTCACGGCGATCCCTCTCGATGTGCATAGCAACGGTTTGCCGGACAGCAGCTTCTACGGTCCGGGTGAAGAGGGGTGGCATGCCTACAACAGCGAGAAACTCGCCGCGGGCTCGGGTTACATGGTGGTGCAGTCGACGCGCCCGCAGACGCTCGCTTATGCGATGCACGATTCGCCGGCCGGGCTGTGTGCATGGATCGTCGAGAAATCGCGCGACTGGAGCGATTGCGGCGGCAACGTTGAAACACGTTTTTCCAAAGATGATTTGCTCAACAAGGTCATGTTGTACTGGGTCAGCAATAGCTTCGTATCAGCGGCCCGGTATTACTACGAAGCAGCCCATCGTCCCTGGGCGCCCAGCCATCCCCGCCAGCCGGTGGTGCAGGCACCGACGGCAATCCTCGCATTCATGCAGGATGTTATTCGCATGCCGAAACGGTGGATGGAACAGACCTACAATCTGCAGCGCCTGAATTATTCGGAAAGCGGCGGGCATTTTTCGCCCGTGGAAGAACCGCAGCGGGTCGCGTCCGACATCCGCGAATTTTTTCGTTCTCGATAACTACTTTTTACGGCGAAAAACATCATGCTCAATGAAGAACTGCTCCGCAAGATCGACGCCCGCATCATCGATAAATGCCCGACGACCCATACGCTCTGGCAGCGCAACCAGAGCGTGATGCCGGGTGGCTGCGGCAACGGCATCGGTATGATCCGGCCGATTCCCTTCATGATTTCGCGCTCCGATGGCGGCCGTGTCTGGGACGAGGACGGCAATGAATTCGTCGACTGCATGATTTCGCAGGAATGCATGATGCTCGGCGGCAAGCCGCAGTACATCGTCGACGCCATCGTCAAACAGGTGCAGGGCATTGGCCTCGGGTTTGGTGCCGCTTACGCGCGCGAATACGATCTCGCAAAAATGGTCTGCGACAGTGTGCCCAGCGTCGACAAGCTGACATTTTGCAATTCGGGCACCGAAGCAACACTGTTCGCGTTAAAGCTCGCACGTGCGGCGACGGGGCGTGAATACGTCGCGAAAATCGAAGGCGGTTATCACGGCATTCACGACTATCTGCATGTCAGCGGTCCAATGCGCGTCGATGATATGGGTCCACTCGAAGCGCCCAATACCGTGCCGAATTCTGCTGGCATGCTGACTGATGCGTGGCAAAAAACCGTTGTGCTGCCGCTCAATCATAAAGCGGCGTTCGATATTATTCGCGAGCTCGCTGATCGGCTCGCCTGCGTGATCGTCGAGCCGGTACAGGCGTGGGGGCCGATCGAGGCAGAAAAATGGTGGCTGCAAGGGCTGCGCGACGCAACGCGTGAAACCGGCGCGTTACTGATCATGGATGAAGTGATCACGTGGCCGAAGCTCGGCATGGCAGGCGGGCAGGGATATTTCGGTATCGATGCCGATATCACCACATTCGGCAAATTGCTGGGCGGCGGCATTCCTATCGGTGCGGTCGGCGGCACCGACGCGGTGATGAGCAAGATTTCTGGGCAATCGCTCGGCAAGGGCAATGCCGTGTGTGCGATGGGCGGTACCTTCTCCGCCAATCCGCTGGCGATGGAAGCGGGTATCGCGGCAATCGGTTACTGCATCGATCATCCGGAAATTTTTCCGGCAATGTTTGGCAAGCAGGAACGCATCTGTCGCGAGGTCCTGGAGTTCGCACAAAAAAATGATTTCAGGATTTCAATGCGTGCCAGCGGGCCGCTGTTCAAAACCTATTTCCTGCCGACCGCGCCGAAAAATATTCGCGACTCGTTCGCCGAGGATGTCACCGCGCGTCGTGCCTGGAATATGTTGCTGCGTGTGCACGGCCTGCACACGGCGCTTTCGGGATTGTGCTTCGTCGCCGACGCCCATACGGATGTCGATGTCGATGCGATTATCGAGGCGCATAAAAAGGCCTTGGTAGACCTGAAAGAATACAAACTCATCTGAAGCGGAGAAATTTATTGTGAGCAATCCCTTTGATTTAAGTGGCCGAGTTGCGGTGGTCATTGGCGGTAACACCGGCATAGGCTTCGGCATGGCCGAAGGGCTTGCGCGAGCCGGTGCGCAGGTCGTCATCGGCGGTCGCAATGCCGACAACAATGAAAACGCAGTAGCCACGATTCAACGGCAGGGCGGCAATGCACTCGCCATCGAGTGCGATGTGTTCGAAGAAGATTCGGTGCGCGCATTCATGGCTGAAGCGGTTTCGCGCTGCGGTCGTATGGATGCATGTTTCGCCAACGCCGGCGGCGGCAAATCGCCACCGCCATTTGTCGACATGACCCTGGACGATTGGAAACATTCAATTCAGTGGAATCTCGACAGCGTATTTCTGTGTTATCGCGAAGCCGTGCGGCACATGATCAATCTCGGTAATGGCGGTTCGATTGCGGGCACTGCGAGTATTGCCGCGATGCAGTCATCGCCATCTGCGCATTATGCGGCGGCAAAGGCGGGCATGATTGCAATGGCCAATTCAATGGCGCCGCAATTGGGCAAACATGGCATACGCGTCAATACCATCGTGCCAGGGTTTGTCGAAACGCGGGCGACGGCGGCAGTTGCCACCAACGAAAAATATCAGGCGGGGTTATTGCGCCGCATTCCGATGCAGCGTATCGGTCAGCCCTCGGATTTCGCAGGCATTGCAATTTATCTCGCGAGTACGCTATCGACGTGGCATACAGCGGATACATTTGTTATCGACGGCGGTCAGACCAAGACCTAAACATCAAGTGATTCAGTGTGCACCCCGGCGTCGCACCTTCGAACTGCAACACGCAACCGTCGTGGACGACTTTCGTCGCCAGTGGAGTCAAGCCAAGTGCTGCCGTGCGTGGCGGGATTTTCCGGTGCTGATCAGTTGAATGAATTTTTGGCGCGCAGCGAAATTCTGGTGTGTCTACTACCGCTGACACTGGAGACGCGCCGCACATAGCCACGTTATCGTCGGCCACCTCGGCCGCCCCTTATATCGTCGAAAATATTCAACGCGTACGCGCGGGGCTGTTGCCGATGAATCTGGTCGATCGCACGTCGGGCTATTAACCCTGCGAATATCGCGTATCTCTTTTGTTTTGCCTTGCTAGTATCCTGATCAGCACGTTTAATAAGGATCCTTTTAGAGGGCTGGCTTATGACGATCCGTTTTATTTCCTGGGCTACCGGGGGCATCGGCACTGTCGCGTTGCGCACAGCGTTGAAGCGCGGGTATCAGTGTGTCGGCGTGCTGTGTTATGGCGATGACAAAGTGGGTCTTGATGCCGGAGAGATCGCCGGCCTTGATTTGCGTTCGGGCGTGAAAGCCACGAAAGACAAGGACGCCATTTACGCGCTGGATGCCGATATCGTTATCCACGCGCCGATGATCCATCCCGATAAGCCGCATGAATTTCACCAGGAAGTTCTGCGCCTGCTCGAGTCGGGCAAGAATCTGATTACGACGGTCGACTATTTCGATATCGCCGG
This sequence comes from Spongiibacteraceae bacterium, assembly GCA_040508685.1. GTDB lineage: Bacteria > Pseudomonadota > Gammaproteobacteria > Pseudomonadales > CAMLJR01 > CAMLJR01. The sequence continues at coordinate 4,198 of JBEVMI010000349.1, read as the reverse complement.
CTCTGCCTATCCGGAAATGGCGCGGGAAGTGGAAGCGGCATGCCGGCGCGGCAACAGCACTCTGATGGGAACCGGCAATTCGCCGGGCTTTATTCCCGAGGTGCTCACCACCACCCTGACTCGACATGTTGCGGAAATTGAACACATCGAAATCCTGGAAAAAATGGATTGCTCGTATATGAGTCCCGCCGGCTTTCCGGTAATGGGATTCGGCATGTCGCCGCAGGAGTTTGAAAACGTCGGCATCGGCAAGATGTGGGATCACATGTTCCGGCAATCGCCGGCCGCGATTTGCCATCTGCTGCATGCGCCTGTCGACGATATCGTCATGACGCGCCGCGTCGGCGTGGCCGATCACGAACTGGTGCTGCCGTCCAAAGTTGTCGTTGCTCCCGGCAAGGTCATTGCAAACGCCTGGCGCTGGAGCGCCATTGTCAACGGCAAACCGTTTGCCGAATACGAAACCCGCTGGATGCTCGATCCGAAGATGCCGGGATGGGAGGCGGACAACTCGTGGACCATCACCATCGAAGGGACGCCATCGATTCAGCTGACCCACAAGCGCGCGGTGTCGTGGAAGGATGGGATTCGCCACGGCGGCGCGTATGGCGACGAGGAATATCCCTATCACAAATGTGTTTACGGCAGCGCAGGCGGGGTTCTGGTCAATTCGCTGCAAGGTGTGATCGATGCGCCCGCGGGTAATTTTCTGGCACCCGTTTTTGGCGCCTATCAATATTTCGATCGAGCCGCAGTCAAGTAGCGCGGCGTTATCGGGCCGCAGGTCACGCAGGCCAATGTATTGGTCCGCGACCCCGTCAATACGCGCGGTATTCCCATGCTGGCGTATTGCGGAACCGAAGAGTGCGAACGCGGCACATTCGGATTGTCGGCCTTGGTTTTTTCGCCGTTGATGGAGACTGCGATGACCAGCGGTTTCTGGTTGTGATTCGACATGATTTTTCATCTCAGGCAGAGAGTTCATCAATTTTGACTTTGCGCGCGACCGGATCGGGTTTGTCGCCGACGCCATTCCATTTCCACACCATCGTGCCGCTGCGATGGCCGGCCGTATCGAGCCAGTCGGCATCGATGTGCGGATTGCGCTGCGCAATCACGTAACGCACGCTGCCATCGCTGTGCCGCGTCGAGGTAGTGCTGGTTTTGTGAATCGTATGGTGCAGGTAGTCGAGTGATTCAGCCCACACATTGTTGAGCTGAAAGCTGAAATAGCTGCACGCCGGCACCACGCAATCGACGACAAGTGCTTCGTCTTCCGCCAGTTCCCAGTAGCCCTGCACGTAATAGGTGTCGGTATTGCCACCCGATGCACGCCACAGTGTCTGTTCGTGGTCGAACGTGCAGTAGGCTTTTTCGCGCAGGTTGCGGGTGAATTGCGCCACCAGCGGTGCCGTCATCGCAAGTTGCTGCGCTGCCGATTTCAGATCGGCGAGAAGGTGGTCGGTGGCGTAGGATGCCGGCGTCGGCGGGCCGCCGATGCGCTCCAGTGTCACGATCGATGGCGTATCGCGATGATGGCTGCTGAAGATATTGCGCAGCTGCATGAACGTGGCGTTGGCGCGCATCGGCAGCCAGTTGCCGGCATGTTCGCGCGTGGACAGGATTATTTCGAAAGTGCCATCCGCCGCGATTTTCAGAACGGGCTCCTGCAATGTGCCCTGGCATTCCACGCCGAGTCCGCCCGGCCCGTAGGTGGAAACGGCCACCAGATCGGCACCGCCGCGCGTGCCGCGCAGCCGGTATTCGCAGCGGCCGTCGATATTGGCAAGTCGATAATGATAGTCGGGGCTGTCCGACAACAATTTCAGGTTTTCATGGCTGGAGCGCACCAGCCACGGAAAATTCGTGTCATTGCCTTCGATGGATTTTTCCAGCACGTAGCGCAGCGTCCGCGTCAGAAACCGAAAACCTTCCGGAACATCCAATGCGACATCGGCGGTGGTTTGGTCGAGAATCACATCGCCGGTTTGTTTAAGCGCATCGCAAAACTGCGCCCATGCCTGTCGTGCCTCGCCCTGTAGGGTGTCGTTCATGCGAAACCTCGGATTGCGTCGGCGGTTCAGCCGTAATGGAAATCGATGCCGCGTGCTTGCAGTTTGCTGACGATTTCCTGATCGAACAATTCGTTCTGTGCGACCGTGAAATGTTTGCGCCAGCCGCCGGCCTTGCCTTCGCGGCGCGCGACCGGTCCGTTATAGAGTTTGGCGCCTTCGCCTTGCTGCATTTTCGAAAATTCGGTTTGCGCGATTACGGCATCGATCTTGCCCATTGCTACCGGGCGATCGAGAAATTCGACGACGCGCTCCAGCGTGGCGTGTGCATTGATTTTCATATCCTCATAACGCAAATACAGCACGTTGGCGTCTTCTGCATGTTGCTGCCACTCGCTGACATGCTCGAGCCACGGTCCATAGGACACGTGGCCACTGATGAAATGCTCGACCCATTGTGGCCAGTCGAGTGTAAATTCCTGCTGCGCGCGCAACGAGTCGAGCTGGTTGTAAAAGGAATCGCAGACATCCTTGGGGTTGCGCGCAACGTAAATCGCCTTGCCGATTTTCTGTTCGCGAAAAACCTTCGGCATATGCCGATACTGACTGTGCGATTTCATCAAGCGCGGATGCGGCGCCGCCACGCAATATTCAAAGCCGATAACGCCGGCGTATGTGCCGATATCGATATGCGGCACGACGTCGGCAATTTTTAGCGTACCCCAATCATCGTCGTACAACTTCTGCACCATGGCCTGAACCCAGTTGGTGCCGGACTTGGGAAATCCGACGATGGTGACGTCGCGCGGATCGCACGGAAAATTCTCGATGGCCGCCATCAATGCCGCGGAGTTGCACATCGGAAACGCCACGCCGTCGTGCACATACAGGTTCTGGCCGTAGTCAGGTTCGTATTTGCCTTCGAGGGGGTACATCAGATCCATGTTCGCTCCTGATCGTTATCGCTGTTGTTCAGTGTGCCCGGATCGGAGTATAACAAGAGCCCTTTATTTTACGGCGGAATGCCGGGCAAATTACGGATTGTTCATGCGGTGTATTCGTGCCAGCCGGATCATTTGCGGCCGCGCGTTTACTGACTAAAAGCATTGCGCTGCACTGTGCGGCATTGCAGGATGAAATTGTATTCATCGAACATCGGCTTTCCGGCATGAGATTCTCAAGGCATCAAGTGCCCTGTGGCTAGCGCAGGTCTCCTCGTTCCGTTAACGATTCGTAACGTACATAGGGGCTCTTTTTTCCCAGTTTTGGTATTAAAGTTACAAGGCTGACAAATTAAACAATAACGGAGCAGATATCATGATGTCTTTATCTAAGGCCATTCTGCGTAGTGCAGCTGTCTCGCTTTCCCTCCTTTCGGCGACTTTGGCCACCTCGGTGGCTTATGCGGTGCCGCCCTCGCGGGATCCGACAGTCGTCCAGATCGGACAGGGCAAATTGGCCGGCGCCATCGACCCTGAGCATGAAGTCCTATCATTCAAAGGCATCCCTTACGCGAAACCGCCGGTTGGCGAGCTGCGCTGGCGGGCGCCGGTGACGGCGCCGGGCTGGTCCGGCGTGCGGCAGGCCACCTCGTTCGGCAATATTTGTCCGCAGGGGTCGGTCGATATTGGCAGTGGTGGCACTGCCACTACAGCGGGCAGCGAAGACTGCCTGTATTTGAATGTCTATACGCCAGTAAAAATTACGCGGCGCGGGAATGTCGTCACGCCACAGGCGCGCCCTGTGATGGTTTGGATTCACGGCGGCGCGTGGGTCGCCGGGACTGGCAATACGTTCGATCCGTCAGTGCTGGCGCCAAAGGGCGATGTCGTCGTCGTGACCATCAATTACCGCTTCGGACCGCTGGCGTATCTCGCGCAGCGCGATCTGTTCGCGCAGAGCCCCGACGCCGGCGCCGGTTCGCTGGCCACGCTGGATCAAATCCTGGCGCTGAAATGGGTTCGCAATAACATTCGCGAATTCGGCGGCAATCCGGAAAACGTCACGATTTTCGGGCTCTCCGGCGGCGGCTTCTCGGTATGCTCGCTGATGCTGGCGCCGCAGGCGGCAGGTTTGTTCGATCGCGGTATCTCGCAGAGCGGCCCATGCGTGTCGCCTTCAGCGTACAAGACGCTGAACGCGGCGCTGACGACTGGCGATCAGTTCACGGCGACATTGGGCTGCAG
>JBEVMI010000331.1:0-6229 GCA_040508685.1 Spongiibacteraceae bacterium | reverse complement strand
CAGTATGTTTGGCCTGAGCACTTGCGGCAGCGTTTCTCACATAATCTTCTTCGTGGTTGTTGATTCCGATACCCGCAATCGACCCGCTTGTTTGCTGGCTCTTTCTACTGCATTGAGGGCTGCTGAGCTGAAGACTGCCGAGTGAAAGGCAGCAACGCTCGCGGCTCTATGGGAGCGGGCATTGGCGGCTGATCAGGTTGGGGCAATGAATCGGGAGCGGGACTTGGAAAGGAATCCGGGTCGAGCGGAGGCAATTCCGTCGGAGTCTCGGGAGTCGGTTCTTCGACTGGCTGCTTCGGGATGGGATCGGGGTCCGCGGCAAAAATTTTCGGCATGGTTGCCTCCACACTGGCGATAAATGATTATTTCCCAGTATCCCCAAGCAATGCACGTACCAGCGAAAACGCTGGGCAGCACCAGATATATTTGGGGAAAAATTTCACGCAGGAGATGATCGCTGTAATAAATGCATTTATTGCGGTAGCTATTACAGATTTTCAAGGCGCGCGGACTCGACGATCCGCAACTTGTGCCACAGTATTAAAAATCGCGCAATCAATGTGGTTTTACCAGGCTGTTGTTGAGCTGATCGATCACAATTGCCCAGTCGGAATCGTGGTGCCACGACTCGCGTAAAAACTGTGCTTGTTGCGCGGTCCAAAATTCTGCATCGGGCAATCGCACCTCTTCATCCACGGAGTGAGTGGCGCAAAATTCTCGAATTGATGCCTCGTCGCTGGGAAGTCCGAGTTGATCGAACAATTCGCTGAAACTGTGGGTCGAATTTTCCATTGCAAATCTCCAGGCAGGGCAAGATAGTGATTCGGCTATGAAGGCCTGAAAAAGTTGCCGACGTGGCGCAGGATTGCGAAAAAAAACGCTAACGACTTCCTCTCATGGGAGAACATTTATGCAATGGGACATCGTCCTCCGTCTGGGCCTGGCAGTAATCTGTGGTTCGATCATCGGCTTGAATCGGTACCTGTATCGCAAGGACGCCGGCATGCGCACCAACGCGCTGGTGGCACTGGGGGCAGCGATGGCGACGATGGTGGTAATGGATGCGCACGACAGCGATTCGCAGGCTCTCAGCAGGGTGTTGCAGGGTTTGGTCACCGGCGTGGGTTTTATCGGCGCCGGCGTCATCATGCGCGAGGCCAGCGGTAAACATGTCCGCGGGCTCACCACTGCCGCTTCGATCTGGATATCCGCCATCCTCGGTATTGCCATGGGCGCAGGCGATTATCCGGTTGGCGCTGTCGGGCTCACGTTCGCATTGCTGGCGCTGGTGGTCGGCAAACCCATTGAGAAGGCGCTGGCAAGCTGGTTAACGGGTGACGACGACGATAACGGCCACGAGACGAATCGTGGTGATTAGGTCGGTGCCTGCGGCTGCCCAGCCAGCGGATCACGTCGAGCATTCGGGAGCAATTTCCCTACTGCTGGATATCACCTCGGCTCTCTTCGATTTTGTGGGTTGCGGCAGTTTCGCGTGCGCCGGCGATCATTTCCGTGAGCCATTTGATCAGCAATGCGGTATAGGCCTTGCGCATGTTTTTTTCGGTGAGGCCATGATCGGCACCGGCGATGACACGCGCTGTCAGTGAGTTGGCATTACTGAGCGCGGCGATGTAATTTTCAATGACTGGATGGGGTACTACATCATCTTTTTCGGATTCGACAATCAGTGCATCCCCGCGAAATGCGCTGCAGGCCTTGAGCGCGAGATTTTCCTCGACCTTGATTTTGCCAAGGCGGTAGGCGAGCAGATCGGTATCGGCGTGCAATTGCCGTTTAGGCAACTGCCAGCCCTCGTCTTTGTAGAGTGCAGGCGCACGCAGGGCTAACCACCGTACCGGTCGCATCGTGCTTAATATCGCAGCCAGATAACCGCCGTAACTGATCCCGACTACGGCGATCGCCGATGCTTCGACATTGGGCTGTGCCACCAGCCAATCGTAAGCGGCGAGCAGATCCAGCAGATTGTGTTCCCGGCTCACTGTCTTCGATTGCTCGGTGTCGAGATCGTGGCCGCGCAAATCGACCGTCATGCACACGCAACCGAGTCCCGACGCTTCGCGCGCGCGCGCCAGATCCTGCTCTTGACTGCCGCCCCAGCCATGCACGAATAAAATGGCGGGCAGCGCGGCAGTCGGTGCCAGCAATGACCCGCAGATGTGTTCATCACCTACCGGAATTTCAAGCTGGGTCAGCTGAATATTCATAGGCGTCGATCATGGTGTATTTGGCGATTGCGCCAGCGCGTCCGTCGATGCCGCGAAAATGGACGCTGGCTGCGGCAGGAGGTTCGCCAATGCCATAACGCTCGCAGGTCGAAACATGAATGGTATGCAAACGCGAATCGGCGGCGAAGGCTTCCAGCGCGGCAATTTCGGCGGGACTGGCGCCGCCGATACGCCAGGACTGTTCCAGTACTCCGGTGCAGATCTGGCCTTTGCGATCCATGCCCTGAGCCACATCGTAATTGCGGCGCGATGCGAAGAAGCCGGGAAGGTGCCGTTGCGCAGCCTGGTCGTACACGCAGGCCTGCGCAACCGCGCGGGTTATTTCGGAGGGCAGATCCATTCCCTGCAATGTCTGAAAATCCCCACGCACGATATGCAGCGATGAGCCACCGTAAACATTCTGGTCGCAATGATTGCGGGTGAGACTCTGGGTACCGTAGTAAGCGATTGGTATACCTGCAACCTCAGCGCAGCCAACGCTGTAGGTGATCACCTCTTCCAGATCCTGTTCGATCACGACGCCAAATTGCCCGAGTTCCTCCGGATCGATTGCCGCGAGTGCCGCGTCGAGTTCATCAATATGCGCGATAACGGTTTGGCCGGTGCCGCCGATACCGAGCGCCGGTTTCAGTCGCGCCCGTTCGGTTTTCAGTAAATGTGCGGTGGCTGCGCGCGCATCCGCTATCGAAAATGCCGAATAGCCCCGCAGCACCACGCGCGCTACATCCTGTGCAAAACCCGGGGTCCAGCCGGCGGGTGCCAGAGCCTGCGGCGAAAACAGCGGGTGCGTAATGCTTTTGCTGCCGATAAAGGGTTCGCTGACGCAACCGCCAAAAAGATGTTCCTGATTCGCGATACCGAGCTCGCATGCCTGTGTCAGCAACAATGTCTCCGAGGGGACGAAATACAACGAGTCGTAGGCTATTGCCCGACTGTATTCGCCCGCGTATTCAAACCCCTTGAGCGCAGCCAGCTTCTCCGCCATGCGTGAACGCGTCACACTTTCATGGGTTCTGGGCACAAGATTGACCGTGCCACCGTTAACGGTGTCTGCCATCGGGGTGAGCTGCGACTGACAGCAGTAAGTAACTACCTGCCCGCAACGAGGCCTTTTTTTGCTCATGTAGATTCCGCTCCTTGATATAAAAAACGGGCGTCAGAACGTGGATGCCAAACGCTATCGGTACACAAATGGGCGATGCCTTGTGCAACCGTTCGGCAAAAAGCAGTGTCAATTTCCTCCGCGAAATTTGCGCCGGGGTTTGTATCCGGAAAAAGAAATTCAAAAAATTTTGTAAAAAGCTCCACAAATTCCCGATTGCGGAGGCTTTACTGGGCTTACACAGATGTTGAGCAAGCCCCGTGCCGATGCAGTCGTGGTATGGGCGGCTAGGCAGAGGCTTACTGCTCTTCTTCCTGTGGCGATGTGAGGTTGCGTCGGTCTGGCAGAAAAAATAATTCGCCACACGTCTGGCAGTGATACTGCACCAGTGGTGCGCCTTCCAGCAGCACCAGACCCTGGCCCGTAACCGCAGTGGTATCGCAAAGGGGGCAATGAATATTCACAGCTGAATTCTCCGGCTTCGAATATTGCTTCCGACAATTGGGCAAGCGATTTATAACGTTGGCGTGTCGCGGTTCGACGATGATTGAACGCTGGAGTTCAGCCCGGATGAGGCGGCGGCAGACCGGGTCGTGACCACCAAACCAATCGGTCTCATCCAGTCTTGTCTCAGCGCAACAAGCCATCAAAAATCTGCGCTCACTTGTCCCGATAATCAGCTCCCCCATTGACCCATATCATGGCGGTGGCGCGACCAATGCCATTCACTGATCAGCATAATCAGGTCCTCTGTTGCGGGCCTGCAGTGGGTATCGAATATGAAAACTTTTACTCAAGCCGATTGGCTATCCGGTTACGGCGTTATCGAGCGTTCGCCAGATACGATTGCGCGCGTCGATACGCTGCTTGAGCAATTGCTCGGCCTCGGCACACGGCGTCGATGCAGTCGCCGAAGTGTTGGCAGTGGCGCCAGAAAAATGGTTGTCAGGAGCAGAAAGACAGGCGATCGATGGCGTCGGCGACCCCGAAGTTATTCGATCTTTCGGTTAATTATTACAACAGTTAGTCATTGGAGCGGAGACAGAAAATGAGTGCGGGACCTGCAATCGTGCGCGAAGAATTACTGCGTCGGCGTCAGAGTATTATGGCGAAAGTCGGCGCCTTGCATGGCGATGTGCATGCCCGCGCAGAACCGCTGAACGCCGATTCCGGCGAACAGGCCATTGAGCTGGAAAATCTTGATGTGTTATTTGAGCTTGATCATGTCAGCCGTCTCGAGCTCGGCAAGATCAATGATGCGATCGAACGACTCGATAACGGGGAATACGGAATTTGCAACCGCTGCGGCAAAAAAATTGATCCGAAGCGGTTACAGGCGGTGCCGTACGCCGATACCTGTATCCATTGCGCAAAAAAAGATGAGTGAAGCGATATGTCCGCCGATGCCTGGAAAACGTTTGACCTGAACGATCTGAAAAAAAATGTGACGGGGCCCGAGCCGCGTTTTCAGGAATTTCTGCGCAGCGCGCAAATTTCCTGCGCGCTGTACCGCCTGCCCGCCGGCGCGCGCGACATGCAGGCGCCGCACATGGAGGATGAGGTTTATCTGGTGCTCGATGGACGCGCTCGACTGAAAGTGAACGGCCAGGAGCGGGAGGTCGGGAAGGGCATGGTGCTGTTTGTCAGCGCCACCACCGAACATTCGTTTTTCGATATCGAAGAAGATCTCACGCTGCTGGCGGTATTCGGTCCGGCGGCGCGCGTGTAAATCGGAGCGGCCATGAAGATTTCGTTTCACGGTGCAAGCAGCGCCGTTACGTCAGTTCGCCTGTTGACCTGGATCAACTCCCGGTCGCGGACACAGCCGGATACTGAAGCCGATGCCCTTGGGCAAGGTGTGTTGGTTGGATCGAAAAATTGTGGGAGGGGGCGAGGCCATGTCGAATAGCGAAAATGATTGGACGGCGACGCTGAATGATGGTTCGCGAGTCGAGATCCGCCCTGTCAGCGCGACCGAATATCTCAGCTAGAAATCTTCCATTCATCGTATTGCTGCGCTTACAGCGCATTGATCGGTATCTTCAGATAACTCACGCCATTGGCTTCCGATGTTGGCAGGTGGCCGGCGCGGATATTCACCTGGATCGACGGCAGGATCAGCCGTGGCATTTCCAGCGTCGCGTCGCGCGCGTTGCGCATGGTGACGAAGGCTGCCTCGGAAATACCTTCGTGGATATGAATGTTGTCGGCGCGCTGTGCTGCCACGGTGGTCTCCCACTGTGGCGGGCGCGTGGCGGGTGCGTAGTCATGACACATGAATAAACGGGTGGCGGCGGGCAGCGCCAGCAGTTTGCGGATCGACTGAAACAGCACGGCTGCACTGCCGCCGGGGAAATCGCAGCGGGCAGTGCCGACATCCGGCATAAACAAGGTGTCCCCCACGAAAACCGCATCGCCGATCTGATAGGCGATATCGGCCGGCGTATGACCCGGTACCGCTAACACTTTTGCCTGCAGGCCACCGATCTGGAAAATTTCGTCGGCTGCGAATAAATGATCGAATGGGCGACCGTCCTCGGGAAAATCCGGTTCCAGATTGAAGATCTTTTTGAAGATGTGCTGGACCTGGCCAATCGCCGCGCCAATCCCGATCTTGCCGCCGAACTGTTGCTGCAAGTGAGCGGCGGCGGAGAGATGATCGGCGTGGGCGTGGGTTTCCAGAATCCAGTCCACCCGCAATCCACGTTGTTTGAGAAACGCGCCGATGCGGTCGATCTGGAGTGTACTGGTACGGCCGGATTTGGGGTCGAAGTCCAGTACTGGATCGATAATGGCGGCGTGTCCGTTAATCGCGTCGAACACGATATAACTGACGGTTTCGGTGACAGGGTCGAAAAAGGCTTCGATAGGGGGATTCACA
>JBEVMI010000329.1:0-5983 GCA_040508685.1 Spongiibacteraceae bacterium | reverse complement strand
ACATTCAGGAATAGATGTCGTTATGCCAGAAGCACTAGATCCATCATTCGATACCCGCCACCTCGAACGCCATTCTGTCGGCGCGATCGATCCGGATGTGGTGTCATTCGAAAACCCGAGGGCGTATTCGCGCAGCATTCGCGCCACTGCACTCGTGTTTGAAGACCCCTCGTCGAAGGCGCTGCAGGCGCGACTGCTGCGGCTGGCGCCGAGCAATGCCAGCGTGCTGATCATCGGCGAAACCGGCACCGGCAAAGAATTGATTGCGCGCCAGCTGCACCGCCACAGCCAGCGCGAAAGCGGGCCATTTATCGCCGTCAACTGCGCGGCGCTGCCCGAACAACTGGTGGAGAGTGAATTATTCGGCCATGAAAAAGGCGCATTCACCGGGGCCATTCTGCAAAAGAAAGGCTGGTTCGAAGTCGCCAATGGCGGCACGTTATTTCTCGATGAAATAGGCGATCTGCCCGCGGCGACGCAGGTGAAATTGCTGCGCGTATTGCAAGAGCGCGAGCTGAGTCGCGTCGGCAGCCGCAGTTCGATTCCGATCGACATTCGGCTGGTCGCGGCGACTAACGTCAATCTGGAAGAGGCCGTGCGCGCCGGTCGCTTTCGCGAGGATCTTTATTACCGGCTCAATGTTGCGAAACTGAATTTGCCACCGCTGCGCAACCGCCCGGGCGACATCCTGCCGCTGGCCGAACATTTCGTGAAAATCTACAGCTCGCATCTGGCGTTCCACGACGCGCGACTGTCGGATTCGGCGCGACGCTCGCTGCTCGCCTATCCGTGGCCCGGCAATATTCGCGAACTCGAAAACGTGATCCATCACGCCATGCTGGTGATGAGCAACAACCTGATCGAAGCGCACGACTTGCATCTCGCCGATTATTCGGGCGGCACCATCCAGTCACAGTTTCAACCGCAGACCAATATCCGTTCGCTGCGCAGCCCCGCCGATATCAGCAATTTTCAGGCGAGCCTTGAGCAGGCCTTGATTGCCTTGTTTGAAGGGCGCGGACTGGAAGGCGACGGCGAAAATGTCTACGCCGAAATCGAATCGCGCGTGATTCGCTGTGCTTTCGAATTCTGCCAGCACAATCAGTTGCAGACAGCGAAGTTGTTGGGCATCAGCCGCAATATTTTGCGGCATCGACTAAAGCTGTATAGCTATCTGTAAGGAGCATAAAAAATGAGTAGTGCCACCAGCGCGACCCAGGCGATCCACGACATCGCCATCTCTGAACACGGCGCAGCGATTCTGCAACGCGCCCGCGCCACAGCGGACATCGATTCCGGTTATGCCGGCGGCGTAACGCCCGGCGAAGCCTGGCAATTGTTCAGCAATGGCGATGCGGTACTCGTCGATGTGCGCACCAGCGAGGAACGCAAATTCGTCGGTCACGTGCCCGATACGCTACATGTTGCGTGGGCCACCGGCACCGCACTGACGCGCAATCCGCGTTTCGTGCGCGAGCTGGAAAACAAAGTCAAAAAAGATCAAATCGTGTTGTTCCTGTGCCGCAGCGGAAAACGTTCCGCGGAGGCCGCAAAAGCCGCCACCAAAGGCGGCTTTCAAAATGTCTTTAATGTGCTGGAAGGTTTCGAGGGCGAAATCGGCGCCAGCCAACAACGCGGTCAACTGGGTGGCTGGCGTTTTCATCAATTGCCGTGGGTGCAGGATTAACGTGTTCGAATCCGACAACTGGGACCTCGCTTCGATCGTCGCCGACCTGCGCGCGCAGCGCGAACGCTGGCGCCATCAACAGCAACGCGACCCCGAACACGGCGGACGCGAATTACCGTCGCGCGAGGCACTGCGTGACATCGCCACGGCGTTGTGCGGTGTGTTGTTTCCGATGCGGCTCGGCCCATCCGACCTGCGTCAGGACACCGAAGATTTTTATATCGGCCACACCCTCGATACCGCACTCAGTGCGCTGCTGCCCCAGGTGGGCCTCGAACTGCATTACGCCAGCCGGCACGGCTCGCTGCTGCATACCAATCTCGAAACCGAAGCCGTGCGTATCGTGCGCGCATTTGCCGCGCGGCTCGCGCCGCTGCGCGCGATTCTGGATACCGATGTCGAAGCCGCCTTTCGCGGTGATCCCGCAGCGCGCAGCGTCGACGAAGTGCTGGTGTGTTATCCCGGTATTCTCGCCACGATTCACTACCGTCTCGCACACGAACTGTATGTGCTCGGCACGCCGCTGATCGCACGCATCATCGCGGAACTCGCGCACTCGCAGACCGGCATCGACATTCATCCCGGCGCGGAAATCGGCGAGGGATTTTTTATCGACCACGGCACCGGTGTCGTCATCGGCGAAACCGCGGTGATCGGCAATCGCGTGCGTATTTATCAGGCAGTCACGCTCGGCGCCAAACGTTTCACCACCACCGATGACGGCAGCCTGGAAAAAGGCCAGTCCCGCCATCCGATCGTCGAGGACGATGTCGTGATCTATGCCGGCGCCACCATTCTCGGCCGTATCCGCATCGGCCGCGGCTCGTCGATCGGCGGCAATGTCTGGCTGACGCAAAGCGTGCCACCGAACAGCAATATCACGCAGGCCACATCGCGCCATGACGTTCCTATTAATGGAAATAGCACCCAGCCCCGCAGCGAGTTGTAAATCCGATGAAACAATTAAGTGGCAAATTTGGGCTGACAGTGCGACAGGCGCGCGAGCAACGCGGCTGGTCGCAGGAAGTACTCGCCGACCGCGCCGGGCTCAATCGCTCCTACCTCGGTGAAATCGAACGCGGCATCGCGATGCCGTCGCTGGCGTCGATTGCCAAACTCGCCGCGGCGCTGGATACGCGCATGTCGACGCTGGTCGCCCATTGCGAGTCTGTACCCGAGACCATCACGCAGGCAGCGGCCGCTTCCTGAAAACCGCGCACCGGTGCCGATATTAAAACCACCAGCGCTGGCCATTGTGTGCAATCGAAAAATTCGATCACCAATCAATCTGAATTTCATTCCGGATTTATTTTCGTTCGCTGATAACTGCGCGCCCGACGCGATTGGTGGCTATAGCCGGTTGACCCGGACCATAGATAAAAACGAAATTAGCTTATGCGATTTTTTCCAGACTGTTTTTTAACGATCCTATTTCGACCGAACCATTTTCCAAGCCATCCATAAGGGAGACCGATCATGGCCGATACCCAGGAGCCGCGTCAGGCGTTAGGCGATGTCGCCGCGCGGCAGTTAGCGAATGCCACAAAAACCGTTCCGCAACTTTCCACCATTTCTCCGCGCTGGCTTACCCACCTGCTGCAATGGCTACCGGTTGAAGCGGGCATTTATCGTCTCAACAAAGTAAAAAACCCGACCCAAGTCACGGTGGCCTGCACGCAGCGCGACGAAGCGGAATTGCCGCAAACGTTTGTCGATTACGAAGAGCAGCCGCGCGAATATTTTTTGAATGCGGTCACCACGATTCTCGATGTGCACACACGCGTTTCCGATCTGTACAGCAGTCCGCACGATCAGATCAAAGAACAGCTGCGACTGACGATCGAAACCATCAAGGAACGTCAGGAAAGCGAGCTGATCAACAACCCGGAATATGGCCTGCTCGCCAGCGTCGACGATGCGCAGCGCATCGCAACGCTGACCGGCGCACCGACGCCCGACGACATGGACGACCTGATTGCAAAAGTGTGGAAAGAGCCCGCATTTTTCCTGACGCATCCGCTCGCCATTGCCGCGTTCGGCCGCGAGTGCACGCGTCGCGGTGTACCGCCGCCGACCGTGAGTTTATTCGGCTCGCAATTCCTGACGTGGCGCGGCCTGCCGTTGATTCCGTCGGACAAGGTGCCGGTTGAAGATGGCAAAACCAAAATCCTGCTGCTGCGCGTCGGCGACAAACGCCAGGGTGTGGTCGGTCTGTTCCAGCCCGGTCTTGCCGGCGAGCAGAGCCCGGGATTGTCGGTGCGTTTCATGGGCATCAACCGCAATGCAATCTCGTCGTATCTGATTTCGTTGTATTGCTCGCTCGCAGTGCTGACGGAAGATGCACTGGCGGTTCTCGAAGATGTTGAAGTCGGCAAGTATCATGAATATCCCGATACGTACAAATAGCCCGACACCTACAAATAATCTCACTGCCCTTGATGGAGCTACCGGATTGAGCGCGCTGATGAGTGAAGGACTGCCCGACGAGGCGACGATGAATCGCCTCGCCAGTGAATTTTTTGCAGCGTTGCCTGGTTCTGCGTTGCCGCAACTCGGCCACACCGCGCCGCAACCGCCAGTGCCAGAAGCAGCGATTGCGCAACGTGCGCCCGCTTTCGCGCCGTCGTCGACGACGCAAACGGGCGTGCCGGATACAGTCGAAAGTGCAACCGCCGGTGCCGGCCGTCCCGGCGCATCGGTTCTCGGTGTGCCGGAAGCGTATGCCGCGGCGTTGCCGATGACTGCGCAGCCTTCGCTGCCGAATGATGCATCGACGTTTGCACCGGCACAGCCGCCCTCCTCTCCGTATTATTTTCTCGGGGAATCCAGCGCGTATCCGTCGGCAATACCAAACACGCAGCCAACACCGAAGGTTGAACAATCACCCGCCGCTGTCGATGATCGTGTGCTTGCGCAATCGTTCGGCATGCCTGGGGCAACCGATTTGCAACTGGTACTGACGCAAATAAACGCAGCACCGGTGACAACCCCGGAGCCGGCCGCGCCGCAAAACAATCATTTCTATTTTGTCGATCCGCTGCGCGACAATTCCAAAGCGGCGCATATCGCGCCGAGAGAAACCGCAAACCCGACTTTTGCACAGGGTGCGCATCCCGCGTTCGACGTGAATGCCGTGCGCCGCGATTTTCCGATCCTGCAGGAGCGCGTCAACGGCCGCCCGCTGATCTGGTTCGACAATGCGGCGACCACGCACAAACCACAGGCGGTGATCGATCGGCTCGCGTATTTTTATGCGCACGAAAATTCGAACATTCACCGCGCCGCACACGAGCTGGCTGCACGTGCGACCGACGCCTACGAAAGTGCGCGCAATAAAGTCGCACGGTTTCTCGGCGCCAGCTCGACCGACGAAATTATCTTTGTGCGCGGCGCCACCGAAGCGATCAACCTGGTCGCAAAAACCTGGGGCAAACAACATATCCAGGCCGGCGACGAAATCGTGGTGTCGCAACTGGAGCACCACGCCAATATCGTGCCGTGGCAGCAGCTCGCCAGCGAGACCGGCGCGAAAATTCGCGTGATTCCGGTCGACGACAGCGGCCAGATCCTGCTCGAAGAATATCGCCGCCTGCTGAATGACCGCACCAAGCTGGTCGCAATCACGCAGGTGTCGAATGCCCTCGGCACCGTCACGCCGGTGAAGGAAATCATCGACGCTGCGCATCGCAATGGCAGTTGCGTGCTGGTCGACGGCGCGCAATCGGTTTCGCACATGCGCGTCAACGTGCAGGCGCTCGACGCCGACTTCTTTGTATTTTCCGGCCACAAGATATTTGGGCCCACCGGCATCGGCGTGGTCTACGGCAAAAAGAAAATCCTGGAAACGATGCAACCGTGGCAGGGCGGCGGCAACATGATCGCCGACGTCACCTTCGAGAAAACGGTTTACCAGCCGGCACCAATGCGTTTCGAAGCGGGCACCGGCAATATCGCGGATGCCGTAGGACTCGGTGCGGCACTCGATTACGTCGAACGTATCGGCCTCGAAAATATCGCGCGCTACGAACACGACCTGCTGGCGTATGCCACACACGCACTGAAAACGGTGCCCGGCATTCGCCTGATCGGCACCGCGACCGAAAAGGCCAGCGTGCAGTCGTTCGTGCTCGACGGTCACAGCACCGAAGAAGTCGGCAAGGCACTCAATCAGGAAGGTGTTGCGGTGCGCTCAGGTCATCACTGTGCGCAACCGATTTTGCGGCGTTTTGGTGTCGAAGCCACGGTGCGACCGTCACTGGCGTTCTACAACACCTGTCAGGAAGTCGATGTGATGAT
>JBEVMI010000285.1:0-4371 GCA_040508685.1 Spongiibacteraceae bacterium | reverse complement strand
CAGCAGTGGCAGTTCGCCGGATTGGCTGACGGAGATGGTGGTGTCGCTGGCATTACTCATGGGGATACTCTGTCACTGCATAAATGTGCGGACTGGCAACGCCGTATAGGTTGAGCCAGTCAAACCGCGGTCTTTTGCAGCGACCGTGCGCCGCCGGGAGCGGCGCCCGAGCTGGGAGCCCGCCCCATGAGCATCGCGAATGCCTTGGGCGCATGGATGCCGCTTTTTGCGTGTCGTCGCAAATGGAACAGGCATCGACCTGCGACGGTTGAGCGCGCACAACCCAACCGGCACGTCAAAGTAAGACATCCACTAAAAACACCAAGTTAAGCGTTAAACTTCACGCACACTTAAGACCCAGTCGAAGATAGCCATGCTCACTACCGAACAGCTTTTGCAAATCGACCGCGACCATCTCTGGCATCCCTATGCCTCCGCGCTGACTCCGCCGCCGGTGTTGCCAGTAGTATCCGCACATGGCGTGCGGCTGCGGCTCAGTGATGGTCGCGAATTGATCGATGGCGTGTCGTCGTGGTGGTCGGTGATTCATGGCTACAACCACCCCGCCCTCAATGCCGCGATCACCGAGCAACTCGGCAAAATGGCGCATGTCATGTTCGGTGGACTCACCCACGAACCCGCCGCGCGATTGGCGAAAACACTCGTCGATATCGCGCCGGCCGGGTTGACCCGTGTGTTCTTCAGCGACTCCGGCTCGGTCGCGGTGGAGGTCGCGATCAAGATGGCGCAGCAATACTGGATTGCGCAGGGCCGCCCGGAAAAATACCAACTGCTGGCACCGAAAACCGGTTATCACGGCGATACGTTTATCACGATGGCGGTCAGCGATCCCGAAAGCGGCATGCACACGTTATTCAACAAACTGCTGCCGCAGAATATTTTTGCCGATACACCGTCCTGTCGGTTTGGCGAAAATTTCGAAGAACGGTTTATTGAAAATTTCAAAACACTGCTGCAACAACATCATCACGAACTGGCAGCGGTCATTCTCGAACCGATCGTGCAGGCGTACGGAGGCATGAATTTTTATGCGCCGGCGTACCTGCGCCGTGTGCGCGAACTCTGCGACGAATTCGATGTACTGCTGATCTGCGACGAAATCGCCACCGGCTTCGGCCGCACGGGCGAACTGTTCGCCTGCCATCACGCCGATATCAGCCCGGACATTTTCTGCGTCGGCAAGGCACTGACCGGCGGCTACATCACGCTGGCCGCGACGCTGTGCAGCGAACGGGTTGCCGGCGCCATCAGCAACGGCGAGCCCGGTGCCTTCATGCATGGCCCCACGTTCATGGCGAATCCGTTGGCGTGTGCAGTCGGCAATGCCAGCCTCGGTCTGCTGCTGTCGCAGCCATGGCAGCGCAATATCCGGCGGATCGAACAGGTATTACGGAAAGGATTGGAGCCGGCGCGAGGATTACCTGGCGTCAGCGATGTACGCGTGCTGGGAGGCATTGGTGTCATCGAGCTGGAGCGCCCGGTACCCGCGAGCGTGCAACAACATTTGATTGATGCGGGAGTCTGGCTGCGGCCGTTCGGCAAGCTGGTTTATACGATGCCGCCGTACGTGATGGAGGATTCCGACCTGGACACAATGACGGCGGCGATGGTGGCCGCAGTCAGCGCAGTGGCCTGAAGTTACAAATGCCGCCGCACCACATTGCGGTCGGTTTGCGGCAACTGCGGCGGCTCACGCGACTCGATCCATTCGAGCAACGGCTGCCAGCTCAGCACATCCTGACGCACCTGCTGCGGCGACATATCGAAAATGCTGCAGCCCTGTTCCGCGGCGTGAATGTAATTCTGGGTATCGCGAAGCGTGGCGATAAATGGAATTTTCAGCGAGCCGAGAAAATAAACGAGCTTTTGATAGATCAGGGTATTGCGGCGCACGCGATTGGCAACGACGGCGATGCGCGCCTCCTGCCAATGCATTTTCGTCGTGGACAACAGATCGCCGATGCAATTCGAGACCGCGCGAATATCGATGTCGGACGGCAACACCGGAATCACGATCGCCGCCGCCTCATTCAAGGTCTCGCGAAACAGGCGAAAATCGAGCGCCGCTGGCGTATCCGTGATCAATCGTTCGGTGCCGTGCTCGACGCGCATAAACCAGTTGCGGGTAACGCCAGCGGGATGTTTGTACGCGGAAATGCTCTGGATAGCCGGCAGCGTTGACGGGCGGTGTTCGAGCCAATGTGTGCTCGACCCCTGATTATCGAAATCCATCAGCGCCGTTTTCTGTCCGTGCAGCGCGTAGTAGCTGGCGAGATTTGTGGCGAGCGTGGTTTTGCCCGAGCCGCCTTTGGGGTTCAGTACCACGATTCTGCGCATGGTCCGGTCCTTCACTTGATCCGTGTTGAAAAGTACGCGAGACAAACAGAGAGATTTTCTTGCAGCGCGGTAGTTTAGCGACCGCAATTAAAGTAACCATGAACCAGAGCGCACTCTACAACATCAGACCACGGAATAACCAAACACCTAGGCCAGAAACTCCTCGACCAGACTGTTGAACAACGCCGGCTGCTCACCGTGCACCCAATGGCCCGCGCCCGGAATCGTCTGCAAGCGATATGCCGGGAACAGCGCCCGCAAGGCCGGCTCCTGCGCGCCGGTGATGTAATCGGATAATTCGCCCTTGATAAACAAGGTCGGCCCCGGAAACGGATCGCCAGTCGGGGCGGCTCGCAAGGCGTCGTAATCGGCCTTGATTGTGGCCAGATCAAAACGCCAGTGATAGCCGGTATCGTCGCGATAGAGGCTTTTCAGCAGAAACTGGCGCAGCACAGCCTCATCGAGAAACGGCGCCATCATCGCGTCGGCGTCGCGGCGGCTTTGCACCGCAGGCAAATCCACCGCAGCAAGAGCCGCAAATACCTGATCGTGGCCCGGACCGTATGACACCGGGGCAATATCGGCGACGATCAGTCGACGCACGCATTCGGCACGATTCATTGCCAGCTGCATCGCGACCTTGCCGCCCAGCGAGTGACCGACGATGTCGCAGCGTGTGATGTCCAGGCTCTGAATCAGTGCCTGTAGATCCTTCGCCATTATTGGTAGATCCATGTGTTCGGCATGCGGCGACTGGCCGTGATTGCGCAGGTCGATCTGCAGCACGCGGCGCGTCGCCGCCAATTGTCGCGCCAGCGAACCGAGGTTATCGCCGGCGCCAAACAGGCCGTGCAGCAACAACACGGGCACCGCCCCGTCATCGATACCCGCACTCGACTCCCGCTCAAACGACTCCCGATAAAACAGCGGCACGGTCATTGATTGTTCTCTCATTACGTGAGTTTTTTACCCATACCGGCAACATGAATAAGTGTTAAGGCCGGTTGCCGCTTCGCAGTCGCGGTCCGTGTGGATAGAATGGCCCGGCTTCGCCATCCGCCTCGTCGTTATAGCCAAGGAAAAAGTGCAATGACCTGCATTATACGCACCGCCCTTGTTTCGCTTGCCGCCGCACTTGTCGCCGCCCTGCTCGGCGCCTGCAGTTCGCATGATTACAATCCGACCACCATGCCCTACCAGATCGATCGTGCTGTACTCGCGAAAAAACCGATCAAGAAAGTCATTATCGCGACGGCTAACGTCAGCGGTGAACCGACGCGTTATCTGCTGCAAAAACCCGCGACGCGTATCGATTCGAAAGTCAAACAGTACCTCGAAGCCAATGGTTATCAGGTGGCGCCGAGCTACCAGTTTGAAAACGCGTACAGCCAGGCAGTCCGCACCTACGGCAATCTTTACGACCCGACCAGCGGCCGTGTCGATCCGGCCACCTGGCGTGCGGTCATGGTCACGACCATGAAGGCGCTGCAGGGCTCCGATGTCGACGCCGTGGTGTTCACCGATGTGATCGAGCGCGACGTCAGCCACAACATCGGCATGGACCATATGGCGCAGTGGGATGGCGTCAGCCGCAAACCCGGTTTTTCCAGCGCCGGCGCCGCGTTGAGCGAAGGTTTCGACTGGAATCGGCAATTGAAGGCTGCCAGCCTCGTCGTAACTGTTTACACCGTTGATCTGGAAGGTGTCTTCACCGGCCGCGGCGGACTCGACACGCTGCAGGTGATTGACACCAAGGCTTCTCCAGCGACCTATGTCCGTCGCAAAAAAATCCTCGACAACGACACCAATATCGATGAAGGCGTCGAGATCGCGCTGCACCCCTTTATCCCGATGAAAAATTATCCGGGCAAAGAAGAAAAATAAATTTCACTGCGGAGAATCTGTTTTGAATATGGAAAATCTGTTCAGTGTTACCGGCAAAACCGTCGTCATTACCGGCGGTTCGAGCGGACTCGGCCTGATGATGGCCACCGGATTCCTGCAGGCGGGCGC
>JBEVMI010000264.1:0-3304 GCA_040508685.1 Spongiibacteraceae bacterium | reverse complement strand
GTGCCGCCAGATCCCAGGTGTGTGCCTGCAGGCGGCCGCCGTGCAGAAACAACAGCGTCGGCAGGCCGGCGTTGCCCCAGTCCAGGTAATGCAGGCGGATGCCATTGAGCGTAATGAAATGGTCGGTCGGCATGACGATGGGGGCATCGATGCCGGCAGCAGCGGCGGCAGCGGCCAGCAAGGGTTGGTAGTTCTGCATGGCGGTATTCCTGGGCGGTGACGGGGTCAGGGCTTTGGTGCGCCGAAAGTACCACAGTGCCGCGCCACGGGAAGTCGCAACTCGCAGCCGTCATCGCCTGGGAGAACGGTGCGGCGATCTAGCGCTGGCGATGGGTTTCAGTTTGCCGTGGCCAGCCGGGGAAGAACGCATTGGTGGTCGCGATGTAATCGCGGTAAGCGGGGCGGCGTTCGCCGATGTCTTTTTCGAGCAGCGCGACGCCGGAAACTTTCAGCAGCAGAAACGTGATCAGCAGCGGCGCAAACACCGTCCACCAGCCGCCGGTCGCGCAGGCGATGACATACAGTCCCCAGGCCATGCAGAACTCGCCGAAATAATTCGGATGGCGCGTGTAGCGCCACAAGCCTGTAGCCATGACCTGATGGCGATTTTTCGCTTCGCGTTTAAAGCGTGCGAGCTGAAAGTCGCCGATGCTCTCGAAACCAAAACCCACGATAAACAGCAGTGCGCCAGCATAATCGGGCCATGCCAGCGGCGCCGTGTCTGTCATTGCGATCAAACTCGGCACCGACAGCAGCCACGCCAGCAGTGCCTGCAGCCCGAACACCAGATAGAGGCTTTTCCATTCGAAGTGGGGCTGGTTGCGAGCGCGCATCGCGCGGTAGCGGTGGTCTTCGGGATGACCCCAGTTGCGCCAGGTGATATATCCCGCGAGCCGCAGCGACCACACCGCCACCAGTGCCAGCACCAGCGTGGCACGCGCGGCGACGGCGGGCAGGTTCGCAAAATAAATCAGTGCCGCGATCAACTGGAACAGTGACCAGGCGCTGTCGATGATGCTGACATCCTGCTTGCGCAGACTGACCAGCCACAGCAGCACGCCAAGCAGTGCCAGCGCGGCAAGTGCCAGCAGCGCGGGCCCGGTGGCGTCAGCGCGCGGCATATCCATCCAGCCGCTGTGCCAGCCACAACAGCAATGGCATTGCCAGAGCCCAGCCGCAGGCGAGGGCGATCAGCGCTGCGGTCGGATGCACGAAGGTTGCAGCACCGAGGCGCACGCCGCCCCAGTACGACAGCGGCGCCGCGATTGCCCCCAATACGGCTGCCAATAAATCGCGACCGTGCAACCAGCGCATCGACACATTTATCGTGGTCGCGAATACGGCCCACAGCGCGAGAATCCACAGCGGCGCGATGCCGTCGATCCAGGTCGATGGATAGACGATCCAGCCCGTGTACATCAGCGCGCTATCCCCCACGGCACCTAGCGCCACTGCACAGACGATAAACAATGACTCGGCAGATTTGCCGCGGGCGCGCAGCAAATGCGCGAGCACGATCAACGCCACCGCAAACGGTCCGATCAGGGGATTGTTCTGCGCGGCGCCGAGCACACAACACCACCAGCCGAGCTGGAAAGCGACGAAGTTGATCAGCACATCCGTGCCGATGTTCGGTACCGTGCGGATCGCGGCAGTCACGGCCGACGCTCCAGCAGATAATGGCTGACCCACCACTCGCTGGCGTTGTCGTAGCCGAATAATTCTGCGCAGGACATGAAAAAAATCCGCCAGCGTTCCCACCATTGTCGCGCGGCAACACTGCCGTAAGTGGATTCGAACAGCGGCCATAACTGCGCCCGTTGGCTATCCATGTTTTGCAGCCACGCATTGCAGGTACGTTCGTAGTGATGGCCGTCCCAGCGCCAGTGTTCGAGCAGTTGCAGGTGCTCCTGAAATTGTTCGGGGAGATCGTCACTCGGCATCATGCCGCCGGCAAAAAAATGGCGGCTCATCCAGTCGCTGGCATCGCGTTCGATAAATTCGTAGGGCGTGCTCCGGTGCACGAATACATGCATGAAAAAGCGGCCGTCCGGTTGCAGCCAGGTTGACACGCGCCGGAACAGCTCGGGCCAGTTGCGCATGTGCTCGAACATTTCGACTGAAACGATGCGATCGAAACGCTGCGTGCTGTCGAACTCGTTCATGTCGCAGGTAATGACCTGCAGATTGGCGATGCCGCGCTCACGGGCCTGGTCTTCGATGTATTGCCGCTGCGAGTGGGAGTTGGAAACCGCGGTGATATGCGCATCGGGATAATGCGTGGCCATCCACAGCGACAGCGATCCCCAGCCGCAGCCGAGTTCGAGAATATCCTGATGGTTGGCCAGTCCGGCGCGTTCACACGTAACCTGCAGGGCGGCGGCTTCGGCACCGTCGAGATCCGCGATCCCGTCGGGCCAGTAACAGCAGCTGTATTTGCGATGCTGTCCGAGTACCGCGCCAAAAAATTCCGCCGGTACTTCGTAATGTTGTTCGTTGGCTTTTTGCGGCAGCAGGGCGACCGGCGAATGGCGCAGGGTATCGATAAACTCGCGCCGCAGCGCCGCGGTTTTGGCGGCGTCGCCGACACCGATTTCACGCAGCCGCTGTTTGAGAAGCCGCCGGATTCCCGCGCGCACAAGGATATCTGGCAGCAGTCCGCGCTCGACTCGGGAGATGATCAGTTCATTGAGTTTTGTATTCATGGCAGTGGATACGCGGCCCGTACGGAACCGGATTAACGATGCGACTGCGATCGACATGGTCCGCCCGGTAGCGATCAGGCACACTGCCAAAGCGCGCGTGCTCAGGCATTGCGATGGTGGGGGATAGTGAGAAAGAGGAATCCATGCAGGCCCGATTATTGTCGTTATGCAATACCGCGCGGCGCCAGGCCGGCAGTCCCGAATTGCAAGGGCACGCTACCTTGCAGGCCGTGGCGCAGGCGCATGCCGAAGCAATGGCGCGCGGTGCTTATCTCGATCATGTGGATACCCAGGGGCGGGCGGCCGGCGAGCGCCTGCAGGATGCGGGATTTATTTATCGCTGGGCCGGCGAAAATATTTCCGCTGGAAAAAATGATGTCGACGCCGTATTCGACTGGTGGATGACCAGTGCCGGCCACCGCGCGAATATCCTCAAACCCGAGTTCAGCGTGAGCGGATGCGGCTACGCATTCGTCGCACAGGATGTACGATCGTTTCATCACTATTGGGTGCAGGTATTCGCCAGTCCGTTATAGCCGGCCCCCGGGATAGAAAGTGCAACATAAAAATAAATCGACAATCGATGAGGGAGTTAATGA
>JBEVMI010000248.1:0-6436 GCA_040508685.1 Spongiibacteraceae bacterium | reverse complement strand
CGCGCGCTGAATAACTTCTTCGCAGTCGTCGAAGGGTGTTATCAGCGCGAGCGGTCCGAACGGCTCCTCCTTCATCGCGCGGCAATCCGCAGGGACATCACGCAGCACGGTTGGCTCGAAGAAAAATCCAGGTTCGCTTAGGCGTTTTCCGCCCGCGACAATTTTCGCGCCGTGTCCGACCGCATCGTCGATGAGTTCGGCGATGGCATCGAGGCGACGACGATTGGCGAGCGGGCCCATTTTGGTGCTGGGGTCGAATCCGTCGCCGACCACAATCGCCCGCGCAGCGGTCGCGAAGCGTTCGACAAATTTTTCATAAACTGAGCGCTGCACGAAAAATCGCGTCGGCGATGTACACACCTGGCCCGAGTTGCGGAATTTCGCGGTGATGGCGTTCAGCGCAATCGCTTCGACATCAACGTCATCGCAAATAATGGCCGGCGCATGGCCACCCAATTCCATGACTGAACGTTTCATGGTTTGCGCAGCGAGTGCGGTCAATTGTTTACCGACATTCACCGAACCGGTAAACGTCACCAGCCGGATAATCGGCGACTGCAATAACTGCTGCGAAATAAATGCGGGATCGCCAAATATCAGACTGACCACGGATGCCGGTATGTCAGCATCGAGAATACATTGCATTAATGCCAGCGCGACGGCCGGTGTAGTCTCCGCCGGTTTCATCACGACCGAACAGCCCGCACCGAGTGCGCCGGAAATTTTGCGCGCCGGTGTAATCAACGGTGCGTTCCAGCCGGAAAAGCCGGCGACCGGACCGACTGGCACACGCTCTGCAATCAGGCGCATGCCCGGCACTCGCGCCGGAATCGTACGGCCGTAACTGCGGCGTGTTTCTTCGGCGATCCATTCGAATATTTCGGCGGCGGTATTGGTTTCAATCAGCGCTTCCGACACAGGTTTGCCGAGTTCGAGCGTGATCAGCGGAGCGATTGCCTCTTTGCGTTGACGGATCAGGTCGGCGACGTGCCGCAATTTCTGGCTGCGTTCCAGCGCCGGTACTTTGCGCCAAAGATCGAAACCGCGTTGCGCGACTGCAAGCGCTGCATCGAGATCAGCCGCAGTCGCATGCGGCAATTCGCCGAGTATGTGTTCGTTGGCGGGATTAATGACGGCTTCGGTATGGCGGCCGCTACCGTGCAGAAACTGACCGTCGATACACAGCGATAATTTCGGATAACTGATGTTTGCCGTTTTCACAGTACTCATCGCGTCAGTCACATGTCCGGTTGGGTGATCAGGTCGAGATTGCCGCGGCAAAAACCGTGGCCCGTAACGATTGCGAGTTTGTCCTGTTCGGCGCGCAGAATTTCGGGCGGCTGTTGGCGCGCCCAGAAGACGGGACCGCCTTCCCAGTTGGGAAAACCGTAACCGTTGACCAGCACCAGATCGATATCGCTGGCACGCGTCGCAATTTTTTCTTCGAGCAGCAGTGCGGCTTCATTGACCATGGTGATGAGAATGCGCGCCTGTATTTCCTGAACAGTGAAAGTCCGGCGCTGGAAACCCTTGGTCGCAGACATCATTTCGATCAGGTCCGTCACATCGGGATCGACTTCACCGCGGCGTGACCCGGCCGCGTAGCGGTAATAGCCCGCGCCGGTTTTCTGTCCCAGCCGATCCTGCTCGCACAGGAGATCCGGAATTTCGACATATCGGGCATACGCGTCGCGAGTGGCCGTTTGCTGCTGACGCATGCGCCATGCGATATCGAGTCCCGACATATCGGCCACCGCGAATGGGCCCATCGCAAAGCCGAATTGTTCCATCGTGGCGTCGATTTCCTGCGGCAGCGCACCTTCCTCCAGCATGAATTCACACTGCCGCCGCCATGCCGCGTAAATGCGATTGCCGATGAAACCGAACGCGTTGCCAGACAATACCGCCAGCTTTTTTAATCGTTTCGCCAGCGTGAAGCCGGTGGCCAGAGTTTCGGGGCTGCTATTTTTTCCGCGCACAATTTCCAGCAGCTTCATGACATTGGCGGGGCTGAAAAAATGCAGGCCAATAACATTCGGAGCGCGTCCGGTAACCGCGGCCAGTGCATCGATATCGAGATACGACGTGTTGGTCGCGAGCAGCGCATCGGCGCGCAAGACTTTATCGAGTTCACGGAATACGGCTTGTTTGACTGCCATATCCTCGAACACTGCCTCGACGACAATATCGATATTGCCAAGCTCGGAATAATCGCCGGCTGCGGCCACGCGGGCAATACGTGCATCGGCGTCGGCTTGCGCAAGTTTTCCCGAAGTCACGGAGCGTGCGTACAGCGCTTTCAGTTTGTCGATGCCACCATTCGCCGTCGCGAGATCGCGATCAACCAGTTGCACCGTGAATCCGGCATCAGCGAAACAGGCGGCGATGCCGACACCCATGGTGCCGGCACCGATAACCGCTGCGGTATTCAATTTGCGCGGTGCGATATTTTTGATCAGAGCAATTTTAGCGGCGTCGCGTTCGGCAAAGAATAAATGTCGTAGCGCAGTAGCTTCCGGCCCGACACGGAATATCTGAAACTCCGCGCGTTCGGTCTGCAACGCCTGATCGATGGGTAACGTCGCTGCATTTTTTATGGATGCAATGGCAGCCAGCGCGGGCGGTCGATTTTTTGCCACCTTTTTACCGGCTTGTTCGGCGCGCACAATAGCGTCGGCATCATCGCCCGCAACCGATTTATCGCGCAGCCGATTTTTACCCGGCATGGCGCGCGCGAAATCGATCGCACCCTGCAAAAAATCGCCTTCAATCAATTGGTCGGCCATCTTCAATTCGACGGCTTGTGCAGCTGCCACGCGTTGGCCCGCGCAAATCAATTCGATGGCTTTCGCGATACCGGTCAGTCGTGGCAAACGCTGCGTGCCGCCAGCGCCGGGTAACATGCCCAGCGTTACTTCCGGCAAGCCGACCACGGTATTCGGTGCGATGACGCGAGCGTCGCAGCCGAGCGCCAATTCGTAACCACCGCCGAGTGCCGCGCCCTGCAACGCCGCGATCACCGGTTTGCCACAATTTTCAATGGCTGCAATAACAGCGGGTAGCTGTGGATCTTGCAAGGGTTTGCCAAATTCCTTGATGTCCGAGCCGGCGATAAACGTATTGTTCGCACCGATCAATACCGCCGCGCGCAAACTGGCGTCGGCACCGAATTGCTCGATTGCTGCCAGTAATCCGGCGCGCACGTCGAGGGAGCCGGCATTGACTGGCGGGTTGTCGATCACGATGACAGCAATATTGCCGTCGCGTGTGAACTGAATGACCTGTTGCTTTTCTGTTGTGGACATTGGCGACTCGATCGATGGTCGAAATTTATTTCGCAGCGACATCAGCCGCGGTTGATTTCGCTGACACGTTCGTCAGCAATCAACATACGCATGCTGCCGCGATCCATGAATTCGTCTTCGTCGGCGATCAGGATTTTGCCGACATCGCTGTTCACATAGGACTTGCTGGTTTCTTTCCAGCCGTTTTCGTCGTCGAACCAGAATTCGGTGACGCAATCGAAATCCGGATCTTCCCAGCCGCGCACCGGCTTAATGAAATTACGCAGATGCGGCAGTTGCTGAACCGCCAGCGGCGCGTGGCCGCTTTCGTAACGATCGCGAAACTGCTCGTGCGTCAGGCCCGGTTTTCTCTTCACGAATAACATCACTTTGTACATAGCTGGCCTTTTATTGTCCGATAGTGATTGCGTGATAGTGATTGTCAGAATAGTGACCGAACTAACCAATAATTTCTTTTAGCACTGGCCGCAGATAGCCAAGAAATGCTTCAGGGTCTTCGCTCATCGGAAAATGCCCAAGACCCTTCATGATGGTTGCCTGCGCACCGCGGATGCGTTTTGCCGCCTCGAGCGTGTCTTCCGGCGTGCATGAATAATCGTATTCACCGGACAGTAAATACAGCGGGCAGCGCAGGGTGTCGATTTCGGCGATGCGCTCGCGAATGTCACCGTCGAGCTTGTAGAAATGCAGGTCGCCTTTGAAAATGCCAGGGCCGCCCTGCATGTAATGCCACAGCGTTTCCCAGCGCGCATCACTGGGGGCGTTGGGGCCGACGAGTCCGGAGACGATGCCTGCGCAGACTTCGCCGCCGTGGACGTCCGGGCGGTGCAGCCATTCGAGATTGTAGTAAGGGTCGACGTGGGCGCCGGCCTGCAGGCCGATGATCGCGCGAAACTGCTCCGGATATTCCAGTGCCAGATGCAACACGATACGGCCGCCGATCGAGCAACCCATCACCACAGGTTTGTCGAGTTCGAGCGCGTCGACGACGTCCATGATCATGCTGACGTAGTTTTCCGATGTCAGTTGATAGTCGGCTTGCTCCCAGCCCGCGGGCGGCGAGGATTTGCCGTGCCACGGCAGGTCGAAGACGATCACGCGAAAGTTTTCGAGCAGCTCCTTGTCGTTGAGCAGCGCGCGATATTGGCGGCCGTCGCTGCCGGCCGTGTGCAGGCAGAGCAGGGGAATGCCTTGACCGGCTTCTTCGACATACAGGCGATGCGGTTTGCCGAGCAGATTCAAACGCAGGTAACGGCCGATGATGGGTTCGAATTGCGCGTTCATGCGGCGGCTCCTTCGACGGTGCGCAATGATTCCATCACGCCTTTGAAATACAACAGGTTCGCCATGAAGGGATGCTGATCGCCTTCGACGCGCAGACGGCGAAATTTCACCAGCGCCATCAGATCGTGAAAGCCGGGTTTCGGCAATGGCTGCCAGAATTCCTGCCAGTCTTCTTTCGCGGCGCGCAATGCAAATGTCCAGCGCGGCATCACGAACGGGCCTTTCTCGATTTTCTCGATGCGACCGGCATGAACGTAAACAAGATATGTGTCGTCGCCGACTTCCAGTAAAAATCGGGTATCGACAAAACGCCCGCGATGCACGAGGCGGGCATTGGCGTTGGCGCGTTCCATTAATTGTTCGATCGGCAGCATGTTGTTCCCTTCGCTCAAACGGTTGCGATCAGTCTCGAATAACCATCAATGCATCCACCGCGACGGCGCCTTGACCGGCCGGCAATACCATCACCGGATTGATTTCCGCTTCGACGACAGTGATGTCTTTCAGCATCGCCAGTTGCGATACCGCCACCAGCATTTTCGCGACAGCATCGAGATCGCCAGCGGGGCGGCCGCGATATCCGGCCAGTGCCTGAAGGGCTTTGACTTCCCCAATCATGTCGTGGGCGGTTGCAAGCGTGATCGGCGCCAGGCGCAGGCTGCGGTCGCGATAGATTTCAGTAAGTACACCGCCGGCTGCGAGCATGACCACGGGCCCGGCTTCAGGGTCGTTCTTTAATCCGATCAGCACTTCGCCGACGCCGCGCGTCAAAGCCTGCACCAGGATTCTTTCGACTTTCGTGCCCGGTAATTTGGCTTCGACATTGCTACGAATGCTCGCGATTGCAGTCTGCAATTCTTCGGCATTGTGAATGGGCAGCATGACACCACCGACATCAGTTTTGTGCGCGATATCGGCGTGTAGCACTTTAGCAACGACGGGATAGGCGAACGATAGCTCCGGCACTGACGCATCGACGTTCAAAATCGTGAAGGGTGCGTGTTCGATGCCGACGTCCGCGAAAATGCCATAGGCATCCGCCTCATCCAGATTGCGTTCGGAGCTGACCGCGTGTGATCTCTGCGGCGCGATAACCGCGTTGGGCACACGACGCGACAAGGCTGCGGCAATAACATCGCCGCAGGTTTCCGGTGTGCGGAAATTCGGCACGCCGGCGGCGGTCAGGCGATTGAGTGCTTCGGGTGCTTCGGGTACGACAAAACAAGCCAGCGGCTTCAATCCATTGACGCTATCGCTAACCGGCTTCACGGCGAGGTCGGGCTGATAACGCGCCGATGACCCGACAGTGGCGAGAATCAAATCGAATTCGGGCGCGTTCATCAGAATATCGAGCGTGCCTTTCATCACTTCGTATTTGGTGCCAGCCAGCGTCAGATCGATGATGCGACCACCGCCGGCCGCGATGCCGGCCTCAGCGAGTTTTTGCAATGTTTCCGCGGACGGCGCCACAACGTCGACACCGCGTACGCCAAGCTGATCGACTGCCATCGCTGCACCGCCGCCCGTCGTGGTGACAACGCCAACGGTGGGCTTGCGTGTCGGTTTTTTCAGCGGGATGCGTTGCAGTAGTGGCAGCGCTTCGAGCAGGCCTTCAAAAGTTTCCAGCCGAGCGATGCCGCAATCTTTCAAAAATGCATCGGCGACGTCGTCTTCACCTGCGAGCGCGCCGGTGTGCGATACCGACAATTCCGCTGCGGCTTCGGAGCGCCCGAGTTTGTATGCGACCACGGGTTTCCCGCGCGCTGCCGCAGCCAACGCGAAGCGACGCAATGCCGGGGCGTTGCGCATGGTTTCGAGAAATAGCAGGTAGCCCGTTACATCCGGAT
>JBEVMI010000246.1:0-3308 GCA_040508685.1 Spongiibacteraceae bacterium | reverse complement strand
TCGGCGACAGCGGTTATGGGCAGGAGGTGTTGTATCCCATCGGCACCACCGGCATTCCGATCGTCAACGTCAATAACGCCTGCGCGTCGGGTTCGACCGCGGTGATGTTGTAAACGCATCCTGCGTTTGTTATTTATCAGACATGCTGCGGGATGCCGCTCGAGCCTGTATTCAGTGCATGTTGCACATAAATCATGTGGCGCCTTGCCATGGCAACATCACCATCAGCCATCGCCGCAACAATAGTCTCGAACCACGCAGGATTAATTGCATGCTTCGGCTGCGGTTTCTGCGCGGGCTGGTCATCCTCCGCAAACAGGCCGATGGTAAGTCGAGTCATCAGCGAAATAATGGGATTGCCGGAGTGATCGGCAAGCGCCAATCGAAATTGGCGCTCATGGAGCGCGGGATTTTTCGCCCAGTTTTTGTTTTGCAAAATGGCGCGTAAAACCGCTATCAGATTGTCGTCGGCACTGTGCAGCGGCAAAACGCGCATCGCTTCATCGATCGAGGCCAATGCCAGGGATTGTTCCAGCAGATGGGTGTGCGACGGGGTTACGCCGAGCGCGTGCAAACACATTCGCGCACTCACCAGCGTTGCTTCGGGATCCGGCGCACACACCGTTAAACCGCCGTGACGCCCGGTTGCCATCTTCAGTAATCCCATGCGCTCCAGTACGCGCAACGCCTCGCGAAAAGGCGCTTTCGATGTGCCGATCCATCTCAGCAGTTCGGGTTCAAAGCCGAGATTGTGGCCTTCAGGCCAGCCGTTGCGCCACATTTCATAAAGCAGAAATTGTGCGACCACGTCGGATTGTTTTGGCGCTCGGTCGATACCGGTAAATTCGTAAAGGCGATCCACAATCGAACGCATGGCCGCCAACGTGGCTGGCGGCGAAGCCGGGTCGGCGCTGCGGTGGCGCTGGTGCAATGCGCGTAACAATTCGATCTGGCGAAATTGCAGTTCCGTCAGCGTCTGCAAGTCACCCGCAATGAGCGCCTCGATTTGCGGCAGACGCAGATCGAGAATCTGTCTGCTGTACTCTTCGAGTTCATCGCGTGGAATATTTTGGTAAAGACCGATAACGACGGAGAGTTGATTCAACACCCGGATGAAAATGATCAACGCCGGGTTTCTGCAAGTCCGAAATAAACGCCGCAAAATGCTGCGGGCGTTTTGGACATTGCTGCCCTTGCCATTGCGGACTTCATTTTCCAGCGCACGCAATTCGGCGACATCGACATCATCGGCAAGCCGCGCTGCTGCACGCAGGGCGATGGGTTCGAGCAGCTTGCGTAGCAGCAGAATCTGATCGATCTTCGTCGTGCTGCGGTAGTCGACGAAGCTGAAATAGTTTTGCAGCGAATTGACGGCGGCATCTTCGGGTGTGGCAGCGACAGTCAGCCCGCCATAACGGCCACGCAACATTTGCACCAGGCCGCCACGTTCGAGAATCGAAATACTTTCGCGAAGAATGCCGCGGCTGACATCGTATTTTTGGATCAGCTCTGGCTCAAAGCCGAGACTGGTGCCGATCGGCATTCCGGTTTGCATGACCTCGCGCTCGATGCGGTTTGCAAGTCGCTCGGCCAGCTTGGGCACCCGTGATGTTGTTGGCTCATCTGCGCTGCTGTGAAAATACATATTTTTGATAGGGTCAGGCATGGTCAGACAACGTCGTCGAAAAAAGCAGTGTAACCGAGCGCTGCCGGAGACCCAATCGTCAGCGATTTGCTACATAGCGATAACGGGGATGTTCAGTGGCGAGGTGCGATGCGTCGAACCGGGTGCCGCGTTGACTATCGCCGTTAACGGCGCGGCGAAATAGGATTTTGCCATCTGGCCGGGATCCGGCAGCTGATACAGCGTCGTGCGCTGTTGGGGCTGTCGCTGCAGTTTGTCGATCAGTGCTTCCATCTCAGCCGGTGGCAGCTCCTGTCCGTGCTGCGCGCCGGCGGCGCGGGTGATCGATTCATTCATCAAGGTGCCGCCGAGGTCGTTGGCGCCAGCGGCCAGGCATGCGCCGACACCGACAGGGCCCATTTTTACCCACGATGTCTGAATGTTGGCGATCTGTGTGTGTAACACAAGGCGTGCCACCGCGTGCATCAGCACGGCTTCTCTAAACGTCGGTCCGCGCCGCGCCTTGCCGCGACGGTAGAGGGGGGCTTCAGCGGCCACAAACGGCAGCGGCACAAATTCGGTGAAGCCGCCGGTTTCGGCTTGCAGATCGCGAATGGCCAGCAGGTGCTTGGCCCAGCTTGTGTAATTCTCGAGGTGGCCGTACATAATGGTCGCGGTGGTTTTGAATCCCACCTCATGCGCGGTGCGCATGACTGCCAGCCATTGTGCGGTGTTGATCTTGTCGGGGCACAGCTCGCGGCGCACATCATCGTCGAGAATTTCCGCAGCGGTGCCGGGCAGGGTATCGAGCCCAGCGGTTTTTAATTGCTGCAAAAACTCGCGCAGCGAAACTCCCAGCGTCTGCGCTCCTTGCCAGACTTCCAGGGGCGAAAATGCGTGTACGTGCATACGCGATTCGGCGTTTTTTACCAGCCGGACGATATCCAGATATTTCTGGCCGGTGTAATCGGGGTGAATACCGCCCTGCATGCAAACTTCGGTGGCGCCACGTTGCCACGCTTCGATCACACGGCGCTGAATTTCGGCGTCGTCGATGTCATAGGGTTTGCCGCGCAGATCCGCGTGGGTTTTGCCTTTTGAAAACGCGCAGAAATTGCATTTGAAATAACAGATATTGGTGTAATTGATATTGCGGTTGACGACATAACGTACGGTATCGCCGCTGACTTTGTGTCGCAGTCGATCTGCGCTTTTGCAGAGGAACGCGAAATCATCGCCGCGGGCGCGGAACATCGCCGCGATCTCGCTTTCATCGAGACGTGCACCGGAGATGGCTTTTTCCACCAGCGCACGCAGTGCTGAATCAATGCGCTCGACGTGTGGCGCAGCGCCTTTTTGTAAAACATCGGGGTGTAAAGCGTTGAGCAAAACCACCGGGGCAGCGGCGTCTTCACCGGCGCCCCAATTATCGGCACGCGCGAAACCCTCGCCGTCACGCAATTGCAGTACCGCCGTGTGCAATTGCGGATCGAGCCACTGCATCGCATCGCGGGTGTACGGCGGATAAATCGTCAGGCGTTCATCGAGATGTTTGCCGGCATTGCGTGTCGCGCGCGCCAATTCATCGAGGTGGGGCCACGGCGCCTCCGGATTGACATGATCGGGTGTCAGCGGGCTGACGCCGCCCCAATCATTTATGCCGGCGCCGACCAGCTGCTCAAGC
>JBEVMI010000320.1:0-10160 GCA_040508685.1 Spongiibacteraceae bacterium | reverse complement strand
TCAGAAAGCTGGTGTCGACGAGCTTGCCGTCGACGCGGCCGGCGAGTGCGGCCTTGGCCAGACCGGCGCCAATATTGGCGGCGACTTCGGCAACCGTGACCGGATGCGGGAAGGAGCGCTGACTGCCGTCGGGGAGAGTAATGGCTGGCATGACATTTCCTGCTCAGTGGTGACCCCTACGAAAGGCCACGTGAATATTGAGAACCAACGCGAAACCGCACGCCGGCGCGATGAGGGCGGACAATCTAACGACCGCTCCCGCAGCTGTAAAGCCTCAGGAACGCACTCGACGTCATTTACCCTCGATTAAAAGCATGACGTACATAACATAACTGGGAAGAGGGGCCAAGTTGGGCTAGGCTTGTGCGATCGCTTGGAAGCTGCCCCGGACACCGGGGATTCATTACGACCGGATGCTTTTTGTTCGTGCAGATTGCCCATAAAAACCGGGTCAAAGACCCAGAAGTGCACGATGAATGAAATTGCCGTACCGACCGCTCATAGTCGCGACCTGGACCTTGCCCTGAACGCGCTGATCCGGGACCCACTACTGTGGCAATGTTCCCTGGACGACGCATTCACCCGGGTATTGCAGGCAACGCTGCCCGCTCTGCGCGCGACCATCGCCAGCCTCTGGCAAAACGATGACGCACAGTCCTGCCTTTTGTTGCGCCAGCATCTCGACGTCAGCAATCCTTTACAGACAACTCTCGAGGCGCGCAGTCGACACAAACTGCCGAAGTACTTCGCTGCACTGACCCACGATCGCTACCTTGCCAGCACCAACCCGCGTACCGACATTTACTTGGCTGAGCTCTCTAACAACTATTTCGAGGCGCGCGCAATCTCTGCCGTTTTGCACGTGCCGCTGTGGAGCCGCGGCCAACTGTGGGGCGTGTTCTGCATCGAGTGCGTAGAACACACGCGCACATGGACGCCGGATGAAATTAGCTTTGCCATTGCGCTTGCCGAACTGCTGGGCCAGTTAGTCCTCAACGAAAAAGTCGCTCGCAATGAAGATATTTATTTTGCGCTCGCACGCCAAGCTTCGATCGGCATCCTGCGCACCGACCAGCAGAAACAGATCATTTACTGCAACGACTGCTGGCGGGAATTGACCGGCATGAATACGCCGATCTGGGATGAAAATGTATTGCGCAGCCTAGTGCATCCGGATGATCTCGACACGGTCATGCGGCAAATCGATGCGCTGTACGCCGTGGGATCGGGCGAGCTGGCCTATCGGATAGTGCGCCCGGATGGACGGGAATTAAATGTAGTGGCTCACATCGTTTTCGAATTTGAGCGCGTGGGCATCCAGCGCGTGCTCCGCGGCGCACTCGCGATACTGCTGGATGTTACGCAACAGGAACAGACACAGCGTGTGCTGCAAAAACTCAGCGCCAAACAACAAGCCATATTGCAGGGTGTCGCCCGTGTCATTTTCGCCACGGATGCCAATGGTGCCATCACCATATTTAACCGCGCCGCCGAAAATCTGCTCGGCTACCGCGTCGACGAAGTCATTGGCTGCAATGTCGCAACACTCCTGCACGATCCCGCAGAACTGATCCAACATGCTCGCGAACTCAGCCTGCAGCTGAGCGACCCGATCGCCGCAGATTTCGAAGCCCTTGTCGCCGCCGCACGCAAAGAGACCTCTGCCGAAGCCGAATGGACCTATCGCTGCCGGGACGGATCGCAGATTCCCGTTTCGCTGTCGATTACCGCACTGCGCGACGACCGCGACAACATCACCGGCTTCGTCGGTATCGCCAAGGATTTGCGTGAACAACACCGCCTCGAAGCCCTGACCCGCAGTCGCGACCGTCTGATCCAGCACATGCTGCGCGGCCTCGGCGCTAAAATCGGCGTGGATTTTTTCGACACGCTGGCCGCCGAATTAAGCACGGCACTGGGCCACTGTGCGGTACAAGGTTTGGAAGTATTGCCCGGCAGTCAGCCTCCGAAAGGACGCACGCTGATTCAATGGGGCAAGGTTCGGCGCGATGTCGAAGTACCACTTGCCGGCACGCCGGCACTGGAAATTATCAATACCGGCCGCGCTCAGCACTGGCCCGTCGTCCAGACCGCCTATCCCGACGTCGCACAGCTGCGCCGCGACAACGTCCTCGACTACATGGGAGTCCCACTGCTGGCGAGCGACGGCAGCATCATGGGAGCGCTGATTATTTTCAGCTTTGCGCAATTTGAAGACGCTGAATTCGTATTGCAGTTACTGCAGATATTCTCACTGCGCGCGGCCAATGAACTGGAGCGTTTGCGCCATGAGCGCGCCATGCTCGCGCGCAACGACAATCAGCAATGGATACTCGAATATTCGGCGCCCCTGCATGAACGCAACAGCGTACAGGCCGTCGGCGAGATCACCGCCCGCGCGTTACATGCACACAGCAGCGCTCCGCTGGTAACCGTCACCATGTGCTGCCCTCAGGGTTACAGGCTGTTGGCGCACACGGGAGGGATGGTGCGGCCACACGACTACGAAATGATTCACCCGCGCTATCGCTTCCACGAACTCGTGGCCCACGCAAACAACCGCTTGTTGATCAGTCGCGATCTCGACACGGACCTGGCCGACGCGCCGGTGCTACTAAAGCTTATGCGTGCACGGAAAACCAATGCGTTAGCCTTCATTGCCCTCTTCGACGGCGACATCGAAGTTGGACACATCGTGCTGGAATTCAAGGACATCGCCGTACTCGACACGCTCGACATCGAATCGATGCTGATCTTCACACGCTCGGTAGGACTGGCGCTGAGCAAGGCCATGCAGCAGGAGCAACTCGAATATCAGGCTTCTCACGACAACCTGACCGGCCTGTTCAATCGCGCCGTATTGCACCGCGATTTCGCGGAGTGGCAAAGCGGCGGCGGCCAGAGTGCATTGCTGCTGCTCGACCTCAACCGTTTCAAGGAAGTGAACGATACGCTCGGACACCATATCGGCGACCAGTTATTGCGGCAGGTCGGCGAACGTCTGCAAGCCAAACTGCCGCCCCTCGACTGCTGTTTATATCGGCTCGGCGGCGACGAATTCGCGATCTTTGCCCACGGTCTCGATAACACCAAGGCAATGTCGCTCGCCAACGATTTGCTGGTCGAGCTGAACAACCCGTTTACGCTCGATCATGTCAACCTGGAAATCGGCGGCAGCATCGGCGTCGCGTTATATCCGGAACACGGGGACGACAGTCATGCCCTGCTGCGCTCCGCCGATGTCGCCATGTACAAGGCCAAACAAAGTGGCATCGGCACCACACTCTATCATCGCGACCTCGACCTCAATTCCACCGAACGCCTGGAGATGATCGCCGAGTTCCGCCAGGGCATTCGCGAACGCGAACTGGTGCTGCATTACCAGCCCAAAATTGCGCTCGCTACCGGTGCAACGATAGGATTTGAAGCGCTGGTGCGCTGGCAGCATCCGCGGCTGGGTTTGCTGTCCCCACAACGTTTTCTGCCGCTGATCGAAATGACCGATGCGATCCACGAAATGACGCACGCGCTGCTGGAGCAAGCCTGCGCGCAATTGCAGGTGTGGCGCGAAGCGGGCCACCACCATTTGCTATCCGTGAATCTGTCCGCGCGCAACCTTATCGATGATCGCGTCGCGACTCAGATCAAAATTTTATTTGAAGCATATCCATTGGCATGCAATTACCTCGATCTGGAAGTCACCGAATCTGCATTAATCCACGAACCCGACCGCGCACTATCGATGATGCAACGCATCGCGGCACTCGGCGTGTCATTTTCCATCGACGATTTCGGTACGGGTTATTCATCGCTATCGCATCTGCGCAAGATGCCGATCTCGACCTTGAAAATCGATCACACGTTTATTCTGAACATGCTGGATAACCCGCAGGACAAGGTCATCGTCGAATCGACTATTGCCCTTGCCCACAACCTCGGCCTGACCGTGGTTGCCGAAGGAGTCGAAACGGACGCTGCGCTGGAATACTTGCGGCAGATGGGTTGCGATCAGGCGCAGGGTTACCTGCTTGGCAAACCCGTGCCCGTCAATCAGCTGGCAACATGAACCGACTGGCACACCGCACACGCGTGAACTCAACGCATGGATATCGATGCCGGATGATTTGAATACTGGATTATCGGAAGGAACCGGATGCGGGTTTCCCCGCAGCCACCAAAAACCACCGAGTCCAGCGGTTTTTGATGTGGATTGGTAGGCATGATTGGACTCGAACCAACGACCCCCACCATGTCAAGGTGGTGCTCTAACCAGCTGAGCTACATGCCTATAAGTCGGTTGCGCCGGATGTGCTGTGGCGCGAGCGGCGCATTATAGTGATCCGACCCACACGACACAACCCACCCGCAGCATTTAAGCCAGTGCCTCGTATTTGAGCGCAGCCACCTCGTCGCGCAGCCGCGCCGCCTCTTCGAACTCCAGGTTTTTCGCCGCCTGGAACATCGCTTCTTCGAGCCGTTTGATTTCCTTCGCCAGCTGCTGCGGTGTCAGCGCCGACACTTTCGCGCGATAGACTGCGGCCGGCTCTGCCACCTGACGCGCTTTCGCATTGCGTTTGCTGCGCGAGCCGGGCACGACACGCGCACCCTCCATGATGTCTGCAACCGACTTGATCACACCCCGGGGTGTGATGCCATGGTCCAGATTGAACTGCGTCTGCTTGGCGCGGCGGCGATCGGTTTCGTCAATCGCGCGCTGCATCGAACCCGTCATCCGGTCCGCGTACAAAATCGCCCTGCCGTTAAGATTGCGCGCAGCGCGACCGATGGTCTGAATCAACGAGCGCTCCGAGCGTAAAAACCCTTCTTTGTCGGCATCGAGGATGGCGACCAGCGACACCTCCGGCATATCGAGACCTTCGCGCAGCAGGTTGATCCCCACCAATACATCGAATTCGCCAAGGCGCAGGTCGCGAATAATTTCGACGCGTTCGACCGTCTCGATATCGGAGTGCAGGTAACGCACGCGCACACCGTGTTCAGCGAGAAATTCGGTGAGATCTTCCGACATGCGTTTGGTCAGCGTCGTGATCAATACCCGTTCGCCAACTGCGGTGCGCTTACCGATTTCCGACAACACATCATCGACCTGCGTGCGCGCCGGACGCACTTCGATCTGCGGGTCGACGAGACCGGTCGGGCGCACCACCTGCTCGACCACCTGTCCGGATTTTTCGCCCTCATAAGGGCCCGGCGTCGCGGATACAAAAATCAATTGCGGTACCAGTCGCTCCCATTCCTCAAAACGCAGTGGCCGGTTATCGAGCGCCGATGGCAGGCGAAAACCGTATTCGACCAGCGTTTCCTTGCGCGAGCGGTCGCCCTTGAACATCGCGCCGATTTGCGGAATCGACACATGCGATTCGTCGACCACGACCAGCGCATTCGGCGGCAGATAATCGAACAAGGTCGGCGGCGGTTCACCCGGTTCGCGCCCGGATAAATACCGCGAATAGTTTTCGATGCCGTTGCAATAACCCAGCTCGCGCACCATTTCCATATCGAAACGCGTGCGCTGCTCCAGCCGCTGCGCTTCAACCAACTTGTCATTTTCTTTCAGATACGCGAGACGGTGCTTCAATTCGTCTTCGATATGATCCACCGCCGCCAACAACGTTTCGCGCGGCGTCACGTAATGGCTTTTTGGATAGACGGTGTAGCGCGGCACCTTGCTCAACACCTCACCGGTGAGCGGATCAAAAATCGAAATATTTTCGATCAGATCATCGAACAGCTCGACCCGCACCGCATCGCGTTCGGATTCCGCCGGAAAAATATCGATGATGTCGCCGCGCACGCGGTAGTTGGCCCGATCGAAGGTCGCATCGTTGCGGGTGTACTGCAATTCGGCGAGTCGCCGCAAAAACTGGCGCTGATCAATCTGCTCGCCGCGCACGATATGCAAGATCATCTTGAAATACAGATCCGGATCGCCGAGACCGTAAATCGCGGAGACCGTGGCGACGATGATCGCATCCTGCCGCTCCATCAGTGCCTTGGTCGCCGACAACCGCATCTGCTCGATGTGATCGTTGATCGATGCGTCCTTCTCGATATAGGTATCGGACGACGGCACATACGCTTCGGGCTGGTAGTAGTCGTAATAGGAAACGAAATATTCGACGGCGTTGTTCGGGAAGAACTCCTTGAACTCGCCGTACAGCTGCGCCGCCAGGGTTTTGTTCGGCGCCATCACGATGGTCGGCCGCTGCACTTCCTGAATGACGTTGGCGATGGTGAAGGTTTTGCCGGAGCCGGTTACGCCGAGCAATGTCTGCGACGCCAGCCCCGCCCGAATACCCTCGATCAGGCTGCGAATCGCAGTGGGCTGATCGCCCGCCGGCGCATACGCCGAAACCACCTTGAATGGACGCGTCATTGTCCGATCTCCACCACGAACTAAAGAACGCCCTACTATTGCGGCGCCCCCTGTTGAATGCAATGGCAAAGGCGTTGCTCAAGTCAGGACACTACCGATGCCGTCCGAAAGCTGCACA
This sequence comes from Spongiibacteraceae bacterium, assembly GCA_040508685.1. Lineage (GTDB taxonomy): Bacteria > Pseudomonadota > Gammaproteobacteria > Pseudomonadales > CAMLJR01 > CAMLJR01. The sequence goes on along the minus strand of JBEVMI010000320.1, from coordinate 3,645 downwards.
AAATACGGTCAGCTTTCGCAACAGATTCATCGATTTAGACCGGAAAAAGCAGTTGACGGAAAACAGGTCCGCCGATAATATGCGCGCCCACGACGTTAGTACGTGAATCCGCCTTAGCTCAGTCGGTAGAGCAATTGACTGTTAATCAATGGGTCGCTGGTTCGAGCCCAGCAGGCGGAGCCAAATTAGCTAGAAGCTGCAACAAGATCGGCGTGTCCTCACCGGCACGCCTTTTTTGTTTGGGCGACAGATGGCAAAACGGATCCAAAAAAACGAACCCGCAGGTGGTGCCACCTCTGCCCCGTCATGTCTTGACACTTATAATGCCGACCCCAAACTTCCTGTCTCATTAGCCATGTCAAAAAAATCTCCCGATTCCACGCCCTCTGCCCCACCCGCAGCAACGACGGAGACCACCAGCCCCGTAACGACTGCCGACACCATTCGCGCCGTACTGCGCAACAAAACCAACGGTGGCGCGGCGCGCAGCGGCTCCAGCCCCTACGGTGTGGACCAGAAACCGCCGCGCCCACCGCACGGTACGCGGCGGTCAATGGGCAAGCGTTAAAGTCGCGATTCAGCCTTTATTGATTCGTCGAAGTTACCGTCAACACTACGGCCGCAATACGATCCGTGTCGGCGTAGGTTTCCCCAGCCAGCTCCTCGCCAAAAATATCCGGATCGACTTCGCGGTACGTCCACTGCAGATGCAGCGGCGTCAGGATGTTCCTGAGTCGAGCGAGCAGTGGATCCACGCCATCGACGATCGCGACGCCGGTATAAATCAGCAAGGTGCCGCCCGACACCAGGCGCGGTAATGCCGCCTGCAATAACGTCAGCGTGAAGCCCTCGCCGCGAGCACCTCCGCCGTGGCGATAAGCGCGTTGTTCCGGATCGATCAGGAACGGAGGATTAGCCACAATCAAATCGAAGTCGCCGCTGATCCGCTCGAACAGATCGCTGTGCTGCACCGTTACTCCCGAAGCCTCCGCCAATAAAACATTCACACGCGCCAACCGCAGGGCATGAGTATTGATATCGCTGGCAATCACCACGGCCCCGGGAGACTCACGGGCAATAACAATTGCACCGGCGCCGCTGCCGGTACCCACATCCAGTGCGCGTCCTATCGTGCGCTCACGCCGATCGAGAAAATGGAGGAGTGCCCGATTAAACCGATAAGTATCCGGACCAAAAAATACTGCATCCGAATCCAGCGTCGGATACGCCGAATGCACCAGCAATTCCTGACGCGAGCCACTGCCAGGCAATGTAGAAAAACGCACGGTACTGCGCCATCCATTATCGAAAGGCTGGATAACAGCCGCGGCCTGCATCAACGCGAATATCGCGGGCGGTAATATCTCGACATGGAACGGACGGCTCCAACCCAACACATCGACAACGTTGCGCGCCCACTGATTTCCTTCACGCTGGTTGACACGCGCATGCGATGCCGGCGAACCAGTGATGAATCTATAATCGGCAGCACGCAGCATTTTTGCCAATGCCAGCAGTGCGCGATCCTCGACGCCCGGATCGACGATAGGGTGAATACTTGCTGGCCCGCGTTGACTCGAGGCCGTGGTCGCGGACATATCCCTCATCCCATCAATTCGACAAATGTGCGCGTTGCAAACAGGCCAGCTGCCGTGTGATGCCGGGTTGGCGACAGCCACGGGCGCAATTGCTGCATGCTGCTAACGCGATCGCGGGATGCCGCCAGTGTTTTGCGCAACCGATACAGATCGCCACTTGCGTCGGAGGGGGACTCCATATGCCTGGGGCCAACATTGCGTTCGCGGAAGCGCGGGTCGCCCTGCGTGACACCGCATTTTCCGCCTTCGATCCAATCGCGAATAAGCTGCTGTTCAATGGCGGTAAATACACCGAACATTTTTGCTTTATCGCCATTCAGCAAACTCCAGAAGCGACTTTGCTCTGCAGCTTGACCCCGTTTGATCCAGCCGTCGTCCTCGAGTGCCTGCAGAAACTGCGGCATATGTTTCGGATCGCGCAGCCAGTCGGTGACAGTGCGACCTGCAACACGGCAATAATCGGCATGCAGATATTGGCCGACCCTGCTTTTCTCTACCAAAACTTGCACCAGCGCACGGTGCAGATCAAAGGATTCGATAATGTCGAGACTACCTACGCCCAAGTGGTTGAGTGCATAACCCCGCCGCACGCGCTGCATGAATTTTCGCGCCGCGTCCGCGCCGTCAGGCAGTGCGTTCAGCAAACCCTCGAGCGCTTTATATGCATGTCCAGAGTGGCTGTTGTCGATGGTCACATGCAATTTGAAATAGTAAGGATCAATACCCAGCTCGCGCAGCTCGTAGGCGGTTATCAGCAGATGCAGCGGCAGTTGTTCATACCCGAGGTTGAAACCAATTACCTCCGGGAAAAACTCATCGGCATGGTGCGCCAGGGCCAATTGCAACGCACCTTGCAAAAAATGTCCGGGGCTTAAATGTTCCGCATGCAACTCCGACGCATTGAAGTAATTGATTTCGGTGCCTTGCTCGGCCAGCAGTTTTTGATAGAGCAGCACGTGATTTAATGCCGGGTCGCCGTCTCCCAATTCCTCCAGGTAAATCCGGATCAAGGGCCGCAGACGCGGATCGTTCCAATGCGCCGTCAACCCGTACAACCAGGCGCCATCGACGAGTTTGGTCGGCGCAATTGCAGTCAGGAAATGGATCGCATGCGATTTGGTTTTGAAATAACGACGCTCGGCGCCATCCTGCCGTTCCGCAATATAGTCGCGGTATAGCAGGCCTACCGCGGTGGTACTTGCGTGAATCCAATCGGCGATGGCCGCAGCATCAGCCGGTAGATCGATAGCTTCGTCCCGGAGCCCAAGCAAATGCCTGTGCAGGAATTCACGCGCCTGAAAATGCACCGTCTGCCGCTCTTGAGCATCGGCAAATTGTTCAGTGCGCAGTAGAGAAAAATACAGGGATCGGGCGTTTGTCGCAGGCTCCACGCGCCGGAACGACGACGGTCTCCATTCGCGCCCATCGCTGCTATCGGCTGATTTTAATTGTGAAAAGTGCATCAATCGCCCCTAAACGTTCGGGAATTGGAATGGTGGTAATTCCGCGCCCACTGGATCATTAAATACTGCTACGCAATGATCCTGCCAATACCGAACGTTTGCGTCTGGGGACTGAATTCAATGCCACGCGCCGCCCAACGCCTTGATCAACGTCACGCTCGCCGAATAACGCTGGCCGAGAATCTGCAGCGAGGCAGCCCGATACAAACTCGCCGATCAAGGCCAACCGGCAATAATGTTCAGCAGCAGCGCGCGTACCCGCCCCATGCCTGTGTCGATGACACGCTGCATATCCACCAGTGTAATTGTGCCCGGTGCGCGCCCCGCCGCCGGGTTCACGACCAGACAGATCGAGGCGTATTCCAGGCCGAGCTCACGCGCGAGTGCGGCCTCAGGCATTCCGGTCATGCCGACCAGATCGGCTCCATCGCGTTCCAGCCGATCGATTTCGGCCGCGGTTTCCAGTCGTGGGCCCTGCACCACCGCATACACGCCAAAATCCACGACATCGACATTTATATGCGCGGCCGCCTGCAATATGCGCTCGCGTAAGGACTGCGTGTAAGGCTCGGTGAAATCGATAT
>JBEVMI010000130.1:0-3177 GCA_040508685.1 Spongiibacteraceae bacterium | reverse complement strand
GGTGCATGGCAAACGGCCGCAGACCTTGAGTTATGCCACGGCCGATTCGCCGGTGGGATTGGCCGCGTGGATTCTCGAAAAGTTCCACAGTTGGACGGTGCCACTCGACGATCCCCACAGATATTCTCACGACCCGGTGCTCGATCTGGATCACCTGTTGACCAATATCATGTTGTATTGGCTGGGCGACGCCAATGCCGCGTGCTGGATGTATCGCTATTTGATCGACATGAGTGCGCCAACTCTGCCTGAAGGTCGGCGCATTGAAGTGCCCACTGGCGTATGTCTGTTTCCCCATGATTTTGCGGTGCCGCCGGAATCGATGATGGCGCGTTCGTATCGGTTGGTGCATTGCACGCGCGCGCCCACCGGTGGACATTTTCCCGGTATCGAATGCCCGCAAATTCTGGTTGAGGATATTCGACGTTTTCGCAGGCATCTCAAAATCGTTTAACAGATTAAAAATATTGTTGATCGCCATCTGCGATTTAAGTGAAGACAGCGAACGTTTTTAATTTATATCCCAAAAGTATTGCTTATAAAACTGGTGCGAGGAGAGGCTGATGTCTGAATCGATTACTCACACGCACTGCCTGCTCTGCGAGCAACTCTGCGGAATCAGTGTCTCCGTGAAGGATGGAGTCATTGACGCGATTCATCCCGACAAGAAAAATCGTTACACATGGCGCGACTTTTGTGTGAAAGCGCAGCGTGCCGGTGAAGTGGTGCACAGTCCCTGGCGCTTGCAAACGCCCATGCGGTTGCATAATGGCAAGCACGTGCCTGCGACCTATGAAGAGGCGGTGGCGGATATTTCCGGCCGATTGCGCAAAATTCTCGATGCCCACGGCCCTAACGCAGTGGCAGGTTACATAGGTAATCCCGGAGGCTTTAATTTTGGTACCGCTGCGTACCATGCCGGGTTGCTGGAGGCGTTGGGCTCGCATCAGTCGTTCAGTATGTTTTCTGTCGACAGTAATGCCTATCACATTGCCGCTGGAAAAATGTTTGGCATGGAGTGGCTGGCACTGATTCCGGATATCGACGCGACCGACTGCGCATTGTTGATCGGCTCGAATCCGGCCGTAAGCAAACTCTGCTGGTTTGGCAAAGTGCCCAACGGCTGGCGGCGCTTGAAAAACCGCATTGCTGCCGGCGCAGATTTGATTGTGGTGGACCCACGCAAAACCGAAACGGCAGAGCGCGCGACCTTGCATCTCGCGCCGCGACCGGAAACCGATTGGGCGCTGTTGTTGGGTGTGATCAAAGTGATATTCGCCAATCGCTGGGAGCGCTTGCCGCCCGGTAAGCCCGTTATCGGTGTGGCAGAGTTGCAGCAGTTGGCAGCGAATAGTTCGCTCGATGTGCTCGCCGCTATTTGCGATGTGCCGCGATCGTTGATCGAGGAAACGGCCAAACGTTTCGCCAATGCGCCGCGTGCGTTTGCGTTGGCCGCAACTGGGCCCGGTCTCGGGCGCAACGGTTCGGTGAGCATGTGGTTGAGCCTGGCATTGAATGTCATCACCGATCGAATTGATCGACCCGGTGGTCGATTTATGCCGAACTGGCCGATGAGTCAGGCAATCTACAAGGCCCAAGTTGCACCGGATTCGACCATACCCAGTCGCGTGCGGGGATTGCCTCCGGTGATAGGCATGCACAGTGTTGCGGAACTAGCCGACGAAATTACTACGCCCGGTGAGGGGCAGGTGCGCGCACTTATTATCGCGGGTGGCAATCCGGTTTCATCGGCGGCAGATGGCACCAAGCTGGCATCCGCCATGCAACAGCTGGATTTGCTGGTCGCTATCGATCTGTTCAAACGCGACAGTCAGGGTCAGGCGCATTGGATTATTCCCGGCGAGCATTTTTTGGAGCGTGACGAACTGCATGTCGGCGTGCATGCATTGAACGACCAGCCATTCATTCAATCGTCGCGCAGGGTGTTGCCCGCTCCCGCAGGAATTCGCCCGGAGTGGACGTTTTACCGCGATGTGGCGGCGGCGCTGGGTATCGAGTGTTTTGGTGGGTTGATTGCGAGCCCGGATCAATTGTCGGAGATGTTGCTGGGTCTCGATGGCAAAGTGACCTACGATGAAATTCGACGAGCCGAACATGGTTTGTTTTTTGGCGAACGCACGCTGGGACATCTGTGGAATTATTTCAGCCAGTACGGTGGCGCGGTCAATGTTTGCCCTGCGGATCTATCAGCGCATCTGCTGGAGGAATTGGCATCATTTGCAAGTGCACCTGAAACCAACAGTCACAACTATCAAATCATTTCTCGACGCCGTAACGGCATGATGAATGGCTGGCTTGCCGAAACGGCGGGCGCAGTTTCACCCGACAACACACCCGACACCATTGAGATCAATTGTGAAGATGCTGTCACCGAGGGGATCGTTACGGATGCGCTGATACGTGTGGAGTCTGCAATAGGTTCTCTCGATGCCAGAGCGCTGATTTCGGAGCAGGTCCGTGCGGGAACCGTGGTGTTGGTGCAGGGGTGGGGCACGGGATTGTACGATCCAATGTCGGGCGAGGAAGTTTTCCGGCGCGGCAATGAGCGCAACAAGCTGGTATCTGATCTGGATCTCGACCCGTTTAGCGGCGTTGCACGCTTGAATGGCACGCGCGTGTCACTTACTCGCATTGATCAGGGAGCGACTGCGGCAAAAAGTTGTTGAGGCATTGCATCCTGTGCCAGCGACATTGGCTCGGGGGTCTAGACCGATGTGTCTCAGCCTATACAATAGGCACCATGATTAAAACGACGCAGGCACACCAAAAAGGGCAGGGCAACGACGACACGCGGCAAGCTTTGCTGGCCGCAGCGCGAAAGCTGTTCGCCGAGCACGGTTATCACAATGTCGGGGTTCGTGATTTCGCGGCGGCGGCGGGGTTAACCCGTGGCGCTCTGTATTACTACTTTCCGGACAAAGAATCTGTATTTCTGGCGGTTCTCGATTCGATACAGAAAAAACGTATTGCCGAGGCGGCTGCCCGGCATCGGGCGCCAGATCGACCCGATCTGTGGACTGAGTTCCGCCGCGATATTCAAATCGCGCTGGACGATGCGTTCGATCGGGAAATCCAGCGCATATTATTTATTGATGGGCCTGCGGTGCTTGGCTGGGCTCGTTGGCGCGAGCTGGATACACAATACGGCCTCGGCGT
>JBEVMI010000123.1:0-3250 GCA_040508685.1 Spongiibacteraceae bacterium | reverse complement strand
AGCCCATATTGTTGTTGAAGGTCACGCACGGCGAGATCACATCGATAAACGCAAAACCCTTGTGCGAAATCGCCGCCTTCAGCAACGGTATCAGCTGTTCCTTGTCGCCGGAGAAACTGCGCGCAACAAAACCGGCGCCGAGTTGAAGTGCCATCGCGCAAAGGTCGATTGCTTCAAACGGATTGGCATCGCCTTTTTTACTGACCGAGCCCGAATCAGCGGTCGCCGAATCCTGACCTTTGGTGAGTCCGTAGCAGCCGTTGTTTTCGACGATATACATCATGTTCAGGTTGCGGCGCACCGCGTGCACGAACTGCCCCATGCCGATCGAGGCAGTGTCGCCGTCGCCGGAGACGCCGATGTAGATCATGTCGCGGTTGGCCATGTTGGCGCCGGTCGCTACCGATGGCATGCGACCGTGTACCGAGTTGAAGCCATGCGAATTGCCGAGGAAGTACGTCGGTGTTTTCGACGAACAACCAATACCCGACATTTTCGCAACGTTGTGCGGTTCGATCGACAATTCGAAACAGGCCTGCACGATTGCAGCGCTGATCGAGTCGTGGCCGCAACCGGCACACAGTGTCGACAACGCACCTTCGTAATTTTTCTTGGTGTAACCGAGCGCGTTGACCGGCGCTTCGGGGTGACGAAAATTCGGTCGCAAATACGTCATGGCTTATGCCTCCGCCTTATTCGCTTGACGGCGCAGCGGGATGACTTTCGCTGCTTCCAGATGATCGAAAATTTTGCCCATGATGAAACGTGCGGTGATCGGCATACCGTCGTAGTTCAGTACGGCCACCAGTTTCTTCGGGTTGATTTCGCATTCGTTGATCAGCATCGAACGCAGTTGACCGTCGCGATTCTGTTCGACCACAAACACGGTGTCGTGCTGGGCGATAAAGTCTTCGACGTCGCGATTGAACGGGAATGCCCGGACGCGCAGCGTGTCAACCTTCACACCCTCTTCCAGCATATAGTCGACAGCTTCGAGCGTGGCGTCGCGGCTGGTGCCGAAATGAATGACGCCAATATTGTTGCCGCCTTCGGCGCGAATGATTTGCGGAACCGGCACATAACTTTTTGCCGTTTCCCACTTCTTCAGCAGACGCTCCATATTGCGCACATACGCGGTGCCATCTTCGGTGTAGACCGCATATTCATCGCGCGAGGTGCCGCGGGTGAAAAATCCACCCTTGGTCGGGTGCGTGCCGGGATAGGTGCGATAACAAATGCCATCGTCATCGACATCGAGGTAGCGGCCGAAGCGCGAATTCAGCGCATCGAGCTGATCGGCGTCGAGCACTTTGCCGCGGTCGTACTGGTGTTGGTCGTCCCAGACCAGCGGCTCCGACATATTGTCATTCATGCCGAGATCGAGGTCAGTCAACAGGATTACCGGCGTTTGCAAACGCTCGGTGAGATCGAACGCCTGCGCTGTCATCTCGAAACATTCTTTCGGCGTCGAGGGGAACAGCAGCACGTGTTTGGTATCGCCGTGCGATGCGTAAGCACATTCGAGCACGTCGGATTGTTGCGTGCGTGTCGGCATGCCGGTCGACGGACCGGTGCGCTGCACGTCGATCAATACCGCTGGTATTTCCGCAAAATAGGCCAGGCCGAGAAATTCGTTCATCAGCGAAACACCGGGGCCGCTGGTGGCGGTAAACGAACGCGCGCCGTTCCAGTTGGCACCGATCACCATACCGATGGCTGCGAGTTCGTCTTCAGCCTGCACGATCGCAAATTTTTGTTTGCCCGTGGCAGGATCGATACGCAGACGCCGCGCGTAAGTTTCGAAGCCTTCGACAACCGAAGTCGACGGTGTGATCGGATACCACGCGGCGACAGTCGCTCCACCGTAAACCGCACCGAGACCGCAAGCGGTATTGCCGTCGATCAGAATTTTATCGCCGACATTATCGCGGCGCTGCAAACGCACGCCGAGCGGGCATTCGAAATTGTCGCGCGCGTAGTGGTAGCCAAGTTCGAGCGCGTGCACGTTCTGTACGATAAGTTTTTCTTTGCTCTTGAACTGATCGGCGATCAGTTCAGTCAGCACCTTGAACTCGATATCGAGCAACGCGGCCAATGCACCGACATAAATCACGTTTTTGAACAGCTGGCGCTGACGCGGATCGGAATATTCCTGACGACAGATTTCAGTCAGCGGCACGCCGATGAACTGGATATCGTGACGGTGCAGACGCAGGTCGAGCGGCTTGGTGTTGTCGTAGAAGAAATAACCGCCCGGCTCAACATCCTGAATATCCTTGGCCATGCTCTGCGGATTGATGCCGACCACGATGTCGATGCCGCCGCGACGACCGACATAACCTTTCTCGCTGACGCGCACTTCGTACCAGGTCGGCAGACCCTGAATATTCGACGGAAAAATATTCTTCGGGCTGACCGGAATACCCATGCGGAAAATCGCTTTCGCGAACATGTTGTTGGCACTGGCCGAGCCGGTGCCGTTTACGTTCGCAAAACGGATGACGAAATCATTAACGGCTTCGATTCTGTTCATAGTCAAGCTCGTGCTCATGCCACCTGCCCCGCCTTGGAAACTTGGTAAAGAAACTTCTGCATGTCCCAGGCACCGGTGGGGCAACGCTCCGCACACAGGCCACAATGCAGACAGACGTTTTCATCCTTGACCATTACCCGCGTCGTGGGCAGGTCACGCGAAACATACAGGTCTTGGGTTTTGAGATTCGCCGGCGCTTTCAAATTGGCGCGCAGCGCTGCTTCGTCGTCTTCGTTCTGAATGAAGTTGATGCAATCGGTCGGGCAGATATCGACGCAGGCATCGCACTCGATACAACGCGATTCTGTAAATACCGTTTGCACATCGCAGTTGAGGCAGCGCTGCGCTTCTTTCAACGCAGTTTCAACATCAAAGCCAAGCTCGACTTCGAGCTTGCGATCTTTCAGCGACAACTGCACTTCGGCATGCGGAACCTTGAAGCGTTTGTCGTCTTCGATCTTGCTGTCGTAGCTCCACTCGTGAATGCCCATCTTCTGGCTGATCAAGGTGACGCCGGGCGCCGGGCGCCGATTGACGTCCTGACCGCGCAGGAACAGATCGATCGACACCGCCGCCTGATGGCCGTGAGCCACTGCGGTGATGACGTTTTTCGGACCGAAGGCCGCGTCGCCACCGAAAAACACTTTCGGATTGGTCGACTGGAATGTGACTTCATCGACGACTGGCATATCCCATTTGCCGAAGTCGAGGCCGATA
>JBEVMI010000108.1:0-3290 GCA_040508685.1 Spongiibacteraceae bacterium | reverse complement strand
GCGACGGATGAGGTTTTGCATTCCTGGATAAACGCAGCGAGCTTTGCATCGGTCGGCGCGAGATGTTGTGCAATCGGATGTTCGGCAGCGAGGCTGAGATAGGTCACGCCCATCAGCGTATCGGGACGCGTCGTGTACACCTCGAAATGATCGGCGACATTCGCAATCGGCTGCGCCAGATCGAACCGCATCTGCACGCCCTGGCTGCGACCAATCCAGTTGCGCTGCATGGTTTTGACCTGCTCGGGCCAGCCCGGCAGGTTGTCGAGATCGCGCAACAACTCGTCGGCGTACGCAGTGATCTTGATGAACCACTGCGGAATTTCCTTGCGCTCGACCTTGGTGTCGCAGCGCCAGCAGCAACCGTCGATGACTTGCTCATTGGCGAGCACGGTTTCGTCGTTCGGGCACCAGTTCACCGCCGAGGTTTTTTTGTAGACCAGGCCTTTTTCATACAGGCGCGTGAAGAACCATTGTTCCCAGCGGTAATAATCCGGTTTGCAGGTCGCGAGTTCGCGCTGCCAGTCGTAACCGAAGCCGAGGCGCTGCAATTGCGCGCGCATGTAGTCGATATTTTCGTAGGTCCATTTCGCCGGTGCGGTGTGGTTTTTGACGGCGGCATTTTCCGCCGGCAACCCGAACGCATCCCAGCCCATCGGCTGCAGCACGTTCTTGCCAAGCAGGCGCTGATAGCGCGAAATCACATCGGCGATGGTGTAGTTGCGGACGTGACCCATGTGCAGCTTGCCGCTGGGATACGGGAACATCGCCAGGCAGTAGTATTTTTCGCGGCTGCTTTTCGTTTCAGGGTCGATTGGGACCTCGGCGCGGAAACTCTGCTGGTCCTGCCAAAATTGTTGGGCGTCGCGTTCGAGGTTTGCGGGTTGGTATTGCTCGTCCATTGTCAATTGGGTCGCTGCTGAAGTCGTGGGGAGAAAAAATGGGCTGGAAAGGTGTGAAGGGGGCGGATTCTAGCAGGTCTCGCCTCGTCGGTTCTTACCCCTGTCGGTTCTCGCTGGGCCGCTATCGGTTGTCATAAAACAGGCGCTGTAAATGGTCTTGCACGTTCTGTCGGTCGGAGTGGGAGAGCTGACCCAGTACGCCGCGCACCAGGCGATGGTCGAGTGTGAACAGTTTGAATCGTACCAGCGAGGGCGCCGGCAATCCCGCGGCAGCCAGGTCGTGGATAAGGCAGTCGAGCGGCCAGGACGCATGGGCGGACGATGTGATCATTGCCATCACCGAATGGCCGACTGCCGCATTGAACTGCGCGGCCGAAGACAGCACCAGTGCTGGCCGATTTTTACTGGCGGTTTTGTCGGTAAAGGGAAACGGTACCTTCACGATATCGAAAGCGTGCAATTCCATTTGTCATTCTCAGAGACTGCGGTAAGCGGCTTCATCTTCCGCGGTGTGCCATTCGCTCAGGGTGCCTTCGACAGCTTTGATGTATTGGATGTCGGCAGGCTGTACGCGCCGGACCTCCACGTGACCGTCTTCGCCCACTTCCCAGGCAATGGTATCGCCGGGTTTGACGTTGAGCGCAGCACGGATCGCTTGCGGAATAGTAGTTTGGCCTTTGGTGGTGATCTTAGCCAGGTGGGTCATGATGTCCTCCGGTAAGGCGCATTACTTCCTTACTTTACCGCTGTACTTTACAACAGCCGTCGCGAAAAACCACCTAGCAGTCCCAGCAGCAACCCGCAAAACGCCAATGCCGGCCAGCTGCCGGTGCGGGCGAGCGGCGTCAGCCCGGTGGTCGGCTGGAACGAGCCCAGCAGCACGGCCGCCTCGAATTGCGGAATTCGCGTGGTGATGCGACCGCGCTCGTCGATCAGCGCGGTGACGCCGTTGCCGGTGGCGCGGATCATTGGTCGCCCACTTTCCAGCGCCCGCATCTGCGCCATCTGGAGATGCTGGAGTGGACCGATCGAGTGACCGAACCAGGCGTCGTTGCTGATGGTCAGCAGCGCGTTGCTGGCCGCGGTGGCGCGGGCGATATCCGGGTAGACCACCTCGTAGCAGATCGAGGTGGCAAATCTGACCGGGCCGGCATCCAGTGTCCCCTGTTGATCGGGGCCGGCGACGAAATCCGACATCGGCATATCCAGGAACTGGATCAGCCCGCGCAGCTGGCGTTCGAACGGGATGTATTCACCGAATGGCACCAGGTGGCGTTTGTGGTAGAAGCTGACCGCCTCGCGATCGAAGGCGACCGCGCTGTTGAGCATGCGTGCTTCCGATGTTTGATCGCCGCGTTGCAGGGTGGGAATACCGGTGATCAGGCTGCTGCCGCTGCGGCGGGCGAGCGCGGCCTGACTGTCGAGGAAATCGCGTGCGTTGTCATAGAAATTGGTGATCGCCGCCTCCGGCCAGATCACGATCTGGGCGCGCTCCCACAGCGGTTCGCTCATGGCGCGATAGGTTTCCAGCGTCGCCAGATAATGTTCGCGATCCCATTTCATTGACTGCGGAATGTTGGCCTGCACCAACGCCACGCGCACGGGGTCGCCGATTGGCTGGGTCCAGGTCATCTGCTGCAGTGCGGCGCCTGAGATCCAGAATAAAACGCTGACCGCGAGTGCCGGCAGCGCGCGTTTGATCCCGCCCAACATCGCCGCCATCGATGCGGCACCGAAGGCGACGATAAAGCTGAGGCCGAAGATGCCGATGATCGGCGCCCAGCCGGCGAGCGGTGTCTGCACATGCGCATAGCCGACAAACAGCCACGGGAATCCTGTGAACAGCCAGATGCGCACCCATTCCCCCAGTGTCCACCACGCGGCGAAGCCAAACGTAGTGCCGCCGCGCAGCGGGCGAATCCAGCGCGCATGGCAATAACCGAGCATTGCGTGCATCAGCGCCAGTGACAATACGAACGCACCCGTCATGGCGCCAGCCAGCGGCACCGATGCGGCACCAAAGTCGTGAATGCTGACGTAGACCCAGGAGATGCCGGTGCCGAACAGGCCGACGCCAAACCACCAGCCGCGTACGGCAGCCTGTTTCGGTGTCAGGGTTTGGAGCAGACGATTCAGCAGGAGCAGCGATAGAAGGCCGAGCGGCCAGTAGTCGAACGGCGCCAGCGACAGGGTGATGAGCGTGCCGGCGATCAGTGCGAGCAGGTGACCGGCCCAGCCGGGGCCGAAGAGTTTTTGCAGCAAACCAGAGACTCCTTGTTGGTGAGGTGATGTGGCTGCAACGGTGATCGGTCGGGGTGAAGCGGATTAGCCGGCCTTATAAAAATATTTGTCCCCAGTGTTCGAGTGAACGACCAAAGGGGATGCAGG
>JBEVMI010000070.1:0-3517 GCA_040508685.1 Spongiibacteraceae bacterium | reverse complement strand
CGCGGTGACATTGGTGACGGTGGCGCATCCGAAAAACCATAGCCGGGAATACTCGGCACGACGACGGTAAAGGCATCGTTGATATCGCCGCCAAATCGTTCGGGATGTGCCAGCGGCTCGATCAGCTCCAATAGCTCAGCTATCGATCCCGGCCAGCCATGCGTCAAAACAATCGGCGTCGGATGTGCACCAGAGCCGCGCTCAATCAACACGTGGACTTTCAACGCCATGTCGCCGAGCGGTATGCGGTACTGCTCAAAACGATTGAAGCGCGCCTCCCAGGCACGCCAGTCGTAACGCTCGCGCCAATGCGTCACCACACGCTGCATGTAGTCGCGGCTCGTTCCATAAGCCCAAGGCTCGCCTTGTGGCGTGCTGGGCCAACGCGTACGCCCCAACCGTTCCCGCAAATCGAACAGGACGGCGTCTTCAATCGCGATCTGATAGCGAAACCGGGAAAGATCCATGGCTGCATTTAACTCTCGATGATTTTGATGGCCTTCTCGGGACACATATCCACGGCGGTGTACGCGGCGTCTTCATCCACCACGCGCAATTCGAACGGTTGCATGCGGTTGTAGCCGTTGTCGTCGAGATGAAACAGGTCGCAGGCATACATCACACACATCGCATGCCCCTGGCAGCGCTCGTGATCGACGATGACTTTTTTCACGCCTTGCCCTCCAATTTTATTTTTTACGCTGATTGCGCGTGCAATGCATTGATACCTGGATCCGCCCGCGTGCCACGCACCAGGCGCCCCGAATAAATACCCGTTGACTCGCCATTCATGCGTGTCACCTGTCCAGACACAATGGTCGCGACGTAGCCGGTGGCAAACTGCGTCATGCGTCTCCCGCCCGCGGGCAAGTCGTAAAACACCTGCGGATATCCCAATGCCAGCGTTTCCATGTTGATAATGTTGACGTCTGCCTTGTAGCCCACCTGTAGCAAGCCACGATCGGAGAGACACACCGTTTCTGCAGGCACTCGCGTCAAGGCCCGAATCATTTCTTCGAGCGTGAACCGGCTGCCATCGCGATCCCGGACCCAATGGGTCAGCGCAAAGGTCGGGTAACTGGCGTCGCTAATCAGACCGTAATGCGCCCCGCCATCACCGAGCGCCACCACGGTATCGGGATGGCGCATCATTTCTTCCACCTGATCGAGCGACCCTGTTCGATAATTGGTGATGGGGAAATACAAAATCGCGTGCCCGCCGTCCTCAAGCAATTCGTCGTAAGCAAATGCTTCGGCGGGCATACCCTTGGCCTTCGCCCGCATTTGCAAACTCTGCTGCGGTGCCGGTTCGTAATTGGGTGGATTTTCCAGGCGAAACATTTGCTCGACCGCTGTCACCACTTGTGAGAACAGTCCGACAGTTTCACCTTTGATTGATACCGACGGTTCAGACAATATGCGCGCGCGCAACTCCGGGTCCTTCATCCGCACAACGCGTTCTGCAAGCGGCAGATGGGCAATCTCGCGATAACTTTTGCGAAACGTAAATGGATGGTAAGAAAGGTCGAGGCCGAAACTGAGACCAATCGCGCGCGGTGCCACTTGTCCGCGAATGCGCAGACCGCTCTGATTGGCGTGCTCGATCATATGCAGGATCTGGCGCCAGCCCTCGGGATAGCCGGGCACTTCGACCAGCGTAAACGACAGCGGTAATCCCGCAGTTTTTGCAAACCGGCACATCAAATCAAAATCGGCGGAACCACCGATAGTGAGGCCGGGAAAATCGCTGATGTATTGCAAGACACTTTTGGCTCTGGCGTCGCGCATTGCCTTGGCGATGGTCATCAATTCTTCTTCACTCGCCGTTTCAGCAGGCGCGAGCTTGCCGTCGACCGAACGGTGAATCAAGGTGCGCGATGTCGAAAAACCGATAGCGCCGGCTTCGATCGCCTCTTTGACAACCGCTGCGATTTTCACCAGGTCTTCACCGGTCGCCGATTCGCGATCGGCACCACGCTGCCCCATGACAAAAAGCCGCAGCGGACCGTGGGCGATCATGGAGGCAAAATCCGCGTCACATTCACGTTGCGCCAACGCATCCAGATATTCTGGATAGGTTTCCCAATTCCACGGCAGTCCTTCGGCCATGACAACCTCAGGAATATCTTCGACTCCACCCATAATATTAATGAGTAAATCGCGTTGGTCCGCTTTGCACGGCGCAATGCCTACTGCGCAATTACCCATAACCACCGTTGTTACACCATGATCGGTGGAGGGTGCGAGCTGCTGTGTCCAATTCACCTGGCCATCGTAGTGCGTGTGAATATCGACGAAGCCCGGCGTGACGATACATCCGGTGGCCGAAATTTCTTGTTTGGCTGGACCCAGCGTTTTACCAATCGCGACAATTTTGTCCTGCACAATTGCGACATCTGCCATAAAAGGCTGGTTGCCGGAACCGTCAATTACCATGCCGCCGCATATTTTTATGTCGTACATGTCAATTCTCCCCGGCGATTACGCGTCCCACGCCAAATTCAGGCTATCGACGGTGTAGACCATACCGGCATGAATTTTAGGCGGATGTGCCGGATCAAGCCGAAACGTCGGGATGCGATCAAGCCATTCTTCAAATAGCACGCACAATTCCAGTCGCGCCAGATGCGAACCAAGGCAGCGATGAATCCCGGTGCCGAACGTAACAGGGGCCGAGCGCCGATTCAGCATCACTTGGTCCGGCTCCGCATACACTTTGCCATCGAGATTGGCGGCCGGCAGCAATAAATGCACGCGATCGCCTGCCCGCAACGAAACGCCGCGAAATTCCACATCGCGCGTAACGCGACGCGCGACTGAACTCACGGCATAGCGGCGCAACAATTCTTCAACCATGCGCGGAATCAGTTTTCGATCCGCCCGCAATTGATCCTGAAAAGCGCTATCGCGTGCGAGGTGCATCGCATCAAAACTCAAGGCGTTAACGACGGTATCCAGCCCTGCATTGGTAAGCAGAAGCAAATAACTCTGAAGCTCCGCCATCGTGGCCTTGCGTCCATCAAATTCTGCCGCCAATATCCGGCTGATTACATCGTCTTCGGGTTTTTCCATACGCGCGTGGATAATGGGATCCAGCATTTCCAGCTGCCGATCGAAAATAAGGTCGCGTTTGTCGGGATCGCCTTCCACCAAGGCCTCAACAATCGAAGCACGCAGCGGCACCAGCATTTCCAGAGGCAAACCCAACAACTTCATGAACACAATCACCGGCAGGGGCTCGGCAATTTCTTTGACGAATTCGCAGTGGCCCTTCGCTGCCACTTTGTCTATCAGCTCGACCGCAAGCTGGCGAATCATCGGCATCAACGCCTGCACATACTTGGGGGAAAAAACCTGTAGCAGCGCTGTTCGGTAATGGGTGTGTTTGGGCGGATCGATGCCGATGGGCAACATCATCCTGCCGGGAAACTCACTAGAAAATGTCGCGTGGTCGTGTGTGATTTCGAAAATCGCTTCATGCGACTGCGCAATCCAGTGACCGCCGTAACGGGGTGTG
>JBEVMI010000059.1:0-3962 GCA_040508685.1 Spongiibacteraceae bacterium | reverse complement strand
ATGTCAGCAAAGCTGCCGTAGAAACCGTTCTGGAAAATGGCAGCGACGCCATTTTCGCCTCGCTGTTCTGGTTTGCCGTTGCCGGCTTGCCTGGAGTGGTTTTGCATCGCGCCGCCAACACGCTCGACGCGATGTGGGGTTATCGCAACGCGCGCTTCAACGAATTTGGTTGCGCCGCCGCGCGGATCGATGATGTGCTGAATTTAATCCCCGCGCGCCTGACCGCAATCGCCTATGCGTTGAGCGGGCAGTGTGCGAATGCGCTGCGCAGTTGGCGTGCGCAGGCGTCGTCGTGGTCGAGCCCCAATGCCGGCCCGGTGATGGCTGCCGGTGCTGGTGCCCTGGGTTTGCAATTGGGTGGCGCGGCGATGTATCACGGTGCGATGGAAAACCGGCCTGCGCTGGGGTTTGGTCGCAGCGCACAGGCCGCCGATATCCAGCGCGCACTGACGCTGCTCGATCGCAGCTTGCTGTTGTGGTTGCTCGCGTTGTGCGTTATGGCCTTCATGCCGAGTGTGTTGGGGTGAGTGTCTGGCAATGAGTGTGCAATCCGATACTGTGTCGACACCGCCGCGCCATGGCGCCGATCTGGCCGCAGCGAGCCGGCGTTACGGTATCCCACTGTCGGACTGGCTCGATCTTTCCACTGGCATCAATCCCTGTGCGTATCCGGTCGGCACTATTGATGCTGCCGCGTTCCAGCATCTGCCATTCGACGATCTGGAATTGCGCGAAGCCGCCAAAGCGTATTGCGGCGCGCCGATGTTGCCGATAGCGGCTGCCGGTTCGCAGGTATTGATTCAATGGTTGCCGCTGGTGCGAACGCAATTGGCGAAAACAACCGGCCGCATTGCGGTGCCGTCGATCGGCTATAGCGAACACGCATTCCGCTGGCGCTGGGCCGGTCACGACGTTGTCGAATACGATCCGCGTCAGCCCGCTGCAATCGACGATTTGCTGCGGCGCGAGGCGGTCGATGTGTTGGTGGTGATCAATGCCCACAACCCGCTGGGGCTGATGACTGCGCCGGAACAAATTCTCGCCTGGCATGAATGGCTCGCGCAGCGCGATGGCTGGTTGATTGTCGACGAAGCGTTTATCGATCCGACGCCAGAGTTCAGCGTCATCGAACATACCCGCCGCCCAGGTTTGATCGTATTGCGTTCGCTGGGAAAGTTTTTCGGCCTCGCCGGCGTGCGTTGCGGTTTTGCGTTTTGCGCGGATGATCTCGCCGAACGTTTGCGCGTTGCGGTCGGGCCCTGGTCGGTGGCGGGGCCGACACTGACGTTGGCGACACGAGCGTTGCGCGATACTGCCTGGCAAATCAATATGCGAGCGACACTGCATGCGATCAGCGCGATCAATGCGCAACAATTACAAAAAAAATTTCCGCAAACTCTCCTGTCGCACGGTTTGTTCAACAGCGTGATTTTGCCGCCTGACGTTGCGATTGCCTGCGAGGATCAACTGGCGCGTGCGGGTATTCGCGTGCGCCGTGTTGAAGTGGATAAGGCAGAAAGCCTGTTGCGATTTGGGCTGGTCGATCCCGCCCATATATCGGCCTGGCAGCGGTTCGACAACGCCCTGCAAAAACTGGGAAAATCCTGAGCCCAAAAGCCCGGTCAGTACTCACATCAACCGCCACGATTTTCGGAGAACGATCATGAGTAAAACACTTGCCTTTGCTGCAGCCGATGCGAAATCCCCTTTGGCCCCTTTCTCGTTCGAGCGCCGCGAGCCGGGCCCCAACGATGTGCAGTTCGATATTCTGTATTGCGGCGTCTGCCATTCCGATCTGCACACAGCGCGCGGCGAGTGGGGCGGCACCGCCTATCCGTGTGTGCCCGGCCATGAAATCGTCGGCCGTGTGACGCAAGTCGGCGGCGCAGTCACTAAGTTCAAGGTGGGTGGACTGGTTGCGGTCGGTTGCATGGTGGATTCCTGCCGCGGCTGCGATAACTGTCGCGATGGCCTCGAACAATATTGTTTGAAGGGCGCGACCTTCACTTACAACAGCCCCGACAAAAAAGGCCCGACAAAAACCACGCTGGGCGGTTATTCATCACATATCACCGTCGACGAAAATTATTGCCTGCATATTTCCGACAAACTCGATCTCGCCGCGGTTGCGCCATTGTTGTGTGCGGGTATCACCACGTACTCGCCGCTGAAACACTGGGGCGCGGGCAAAGGCAAAAAAGTCGGCGTGGTCGGCCTCGGTGGACTCGGTCATATGGCGGTGAAGTTTTCGCACGCGTTCGGCGCGCACACGGTGCTGTTCACGACCACTCCGGAGAAAGGTGCGGATGCGCGACGACTCGGCGCCGACGATGTCGTGGTTTCTAAAGATGCCGATGCGATGAAGCAGCATCTGAACAGTTTCGATCTGATCATCGACACCGTATCGGCTTCGCACAATCTCGACGCCTATACCTCACTGCTGCGCCGCGACGGCACGCTGGTGCTGATCGGCGTACCGGAAAACCCACACCCGACCCCGAATTTCGGCGGACTGATTTTTGGTCGCAAGAGTATTGCCGGCACCCTGATCGGCGGCATTCAGGAAACCCAGGAGATGCTGGATTTCTGCGCCGAACATAACATCGTGTCGGAGATCGAGCTGATCCCGATCCAGAAAATCAATGAAGCTTACGAGCGCATGCTGAAAAGCGACGTGAAATACCGCTTCGTTATCGATATGGCTTCGTTGCGGGCATAAGCAATCCCTCCACACACCCTCGCCAGGTTATTTGGCACGACCGGGCGGCACCGCTATACAGTAGTGGTGCCGTTGTGACTTCTCCCTCTAATCCCCGTGCGGCGGCGCTGAACGATGATCTGTTTGCCTTGCAGAAAATATTTTCCGCATGGGCGGGTGCGCGGGTTTGATGGGTCAGTCGATAACGGAATCGATACCGCGTCTAGGGCTTAAGCGCGCAGCTGTTTCGGCATAACCCATTCTAAAAATGAACGTTGGTCGTGTGGTTGGATGTCCTGTTATTTTCGAGAAATGGGCCTGGGTATTTGGTGGCTTGCCTAGTTGTGCTTCTCTGTCGATCAGTTCTGGTATTTGGTTAAGGGGCTGCGCTGCAATATGTTGTGTTGTCGCCCACAGATGGAGTCGCTGCCAGAGGCGGCCCGCATTGAGTGTCAGTTGACGATCGTACAAATCAGATACAGAAATGACGCCGAATAATGACGCGGAAGCGACATGTACATCCCGGGTTGCTTGCAGCCAGTGTTTGTCGCCATCTTTGATGTTTGGCGTTGGTGCCAATTTTGCGATCGCATTAATCGGGGCAGGCAAAGCAAAGGCATCAATTGTGACTCCGTCCCGGAACTGGTCGATTGACTGGCGGTCGAGTCGGAACCAGCGCGCGCTGTCATGACTCATGGTCTGATCGGCAGTAATTTGCCGGGTGGCATCGATGGTCAATTCGCCAATTTCATTTTTTTGCTGGCCACTATCGTAGATATATAGCGATACGCCACTGGCATCCGAATTGAGCTGTAGCATTTCCCCAACTAAATCATTCGCGATTTTTTTGTCCGTTTCGTAGCGGCCCCGATGTGTATGGCGTTGACCTATGGCCACATAGAGCGGGCTACATTGCTTGGGGCCTGCTTCAAGGTAAATGCGAGCCACCGGTGAAGTAGCGGGTGCCTCGTTGCGAAGTGTTAGCTGGCCGGATTCGGTGACGACGTTGGCGACATAACCTTGCGCTGCGGCTGCGTGCGCCATGTTTTCCAAGGCGCATCCGAGCGATAGGGTTAATTCTCGATAATACGGATCGAAGCTACCGAGGTTGCGAGCGTAATCGGCATGCAGCACGATGTGGTCAGCGTTGATCGTGAACCGCCAGGGCTGCGTATTGTGGGCATTGGCAGCCAGAATGCCGGCATGGATGATGGCCAGTGGGCCGTTTTTAGCGATATTTTCCCAGTCATGCCAAGGCGCATAC
>JBEVMI010000044.1:0-3981 GCA_040508685.1 Spongiibacteraceae bacterium | reverse complement strand
CCGCCGATACAAACCCGAAAATCAGCTTTCGGTAGTACTTTTGCCCTGCTTTTCTTTTTGAATGCGCTCGTAAATTTCTTCGCGGTGCACAGCGACATCCTTGGGTGCATTCACGCCGAGACGTACCTGATTGCCTTTCACACCAAGCACGGTTACCGTCACTTCATCGCCGACCACCAATGTCTCACCGATACGGCGCGTCAAAATCAGCATAACCTTCTCCTAATGCTCAGCCTTCGAGCCGGCCAACAAAAGCCCTCATGCGACTTTTGTTCCGCCGGTTGCAGCTTAATCGGCATCATGCACCGACATCTTGTTTTCCACCTGATTTCCCCTGATTTCAGGCGGCCGGGCGATCCAGCTCGAATGCGCTGTGCAGTGAGCGCACGGCGAGTTCCATGTACTTTTCATCCACGATCACGGAGATCTTGATTTCCGAGGTCGTGATCATCTGGATATTGATATTGTCCTGCGCCAGCGCCTTGAACATTCTGCTGGCAACACCCGCGTGCGAACGCATGCCCACACCGACCAGCGACACCTTGGCGATTTTCGCGTCGGATTTCACTTCGCGCGCACCGAGTTTTTTGGCGATCTCATTGAGGATCGCCTCGGCCTTGGCCAGCTCGCCGCGGTGAACAGTAAAGGTCAAATCCGTCGTATTGTCCTGCGCGACATTCTGCACGATGACATCGACTTCGATATTGGCATCGCCAATAGGGCCGAGAATCTGGTAGGCAACACCGGGCGTGTCGGGAATGCCGACCACGGTCAGTTTGGCCTCGTCACGATTGAATGCAATGCCGGAGATCGCCGGATTTTCCATGGTGGAACTGTCCTCTAACGTAATCAGAGTGCCGGGGCCGTCCTGAAAACTGTGCAGGACACGCAGCGGCACATTGTATTTGCCGGCAAATTCGACCGAACGAATCTGCAATACCTTTGAACCGAGGCTGGCCATTTCCAGCATTTCCTCAAAGGTGATTTTATCGAGACGGCGCGCGGTATCGACCACGCGCGGGTCGGTCGTATAGACGCCGTCGACGTCGGTGTAGATTTGGCACTCGTCGGCTTTCAGCGCAGCGGCCAATGCCACGCCGGTGGTGTCCGAACCGCCGCGACCCAGCGTGGTGATATTGCCGGATTCATCGACGCCCTGAAAACCGGCGACGACAACAACGCAGCCGTCCTGCAGATCGGCGCGCATGCGATGGTCGTCGATTTCCTGAATGCGGGCTTTGGTGTGGGCGCTGTCGGTCAGAATCCGCACCTGATTGCCGGTATAGGATTTCGCCTTGAGACCAAGCTTGTGCAACGCCATGCACAACAGCGCAATCGTGACCTGTTCGCCGGTGGACACCAGGACATCCAGCTCGCGCGGGGTCGGGTTTTCCTGGATCTGGTTCGCGAGCGCGATCAGACGATTGGTTTCGCCGCTCATCGCCGAAACCACGACGACGATCTGGTGGCCTTCACCGTGGAATTTGGCCACTTTTGCAGCGACCTGCTGGATGCGCTCTACCGAGCCCACCGAGGTGCCACCAAATTTCTGAACAATCAAACTCATGGATCTGTGCCGCTCGTTCCGCTGATTATCTGAAAAACCATCGTACTGTGAAGAATTGTTCTATGTAGAAAAAGACGGGCGATTAAACACCAAACCGTCGCAAAACTAAACCGTTAGCTGACGGACGCGACATATTGCTCAGCTATCGCCAGCGCCTGCGGCAACGCATCCGGGTTGGTGCCACCACCCTGCGCCATGTCGGGACGACCGCCGCCTTTACCGCCGACTACAGCGGCCGCCTTGCCCAGCAATTCGCCGGCCTTGAAGCGAGCGGTCAGATCTTTGGTGACACCGGCAGCCAGCACGACCTTGCCGGCTTCAATCGCACCGAGCAACACCACGCCGGAACCGAGTTTGTTTTTCAGCTGATCCAGCATGTCGCGCAATGTTTTGGCATCGACGCCATCGATTTGGGCAGCCAGCACTTTGACACCATTAATATCTTTCGCTTGCGCTAACAGATCATTGCCGGCAGCACTCGCCAGCTTGCCCTTGAGCTGCGCCAGATCTTTTTCCAAACCTTTGACGTTATCGAGTAACTGACCGATACGCGCCGCCGATTGCTCTGCGGGCACCATCAGCTGTGCCGCAATACCACCCAGCAGAATTTCCTGATGCTGGATCAGCGCCAATGCGCCCTCGCCCGTGGTTGCTTCAATCCGGCGCACGCCCGCCGCGACACCCGACTCGGCAATGACTTTAAACAAGCCAATATCACCGGTACGCGCCACATGCGTGCCGCCACACAATTCGCGCGAGCTACCGATATCGAGCACGCGCACTTCATCGCCATATTTTTCGCCGAACAACATCATCGCGCCGGTTTTCTGCGCTTCGTCGATCGGCAATACACGCGCCAGCGTCGGCGCGTTGGTGAGAATTTCGCGATTGACGATAGTTTCGACGCGACGAATTTCATCGGCCGTCATCGGTGCATTGTGGGCAAAGTCGAAACGCGTTTTTTCCGCATCGACCTGCGAACCTTTCTGCTGCACGTGTTCACCGAGCACTTCGCGCAGCGCCTTGTGCATCAAATGCGTGGCGGAGTGGTTGCGCATGATCTGTGCGCGCGCGGACGTATCAACACGCGCAGTAATCACGTCGCCAACCTGCAGCGAACCGGCGCGCAATTCGCCGTGATGACCGAATACATCGGCCTGGATTTTCAGCGTGTCGTCGACGGCGAATAACGTCGTGCAGACGTTGCCGCCAACCAGTTCGCCGCGATCACCGACCTGGCCGCCGCTTTCCGCATAAAACGGCGTGTTATCCAGCACCACCACACCGCGCTCGCCAATGTTCAGCGTTTGCACCGACGTGCCGTCGACATAGAGAGCAACGACTTTGGCCTCGCCAATTTCGAGCTTGTCGTAACCATGGAACGTGGTTGCAGCGCCGCTGTATTCGAGCGCCGCGGCCATCTTGAATTTGCCGGCGGCCCGCGCCTGTCCGCGCTGCCGCTCCATCGCCGCATCGAAGGCAGCGACATCAACTTTCACATCGCGTTCGCGACAGACATCTGCCGTCAGATCGAGCGGGAAACCGTAAGTATCGTGCAGCTTGAATGCCGTCTCGCCATCGAACTGCTGACCTGCAGGGAGTGCCGCCAGCGCCGCTTCGAGAATATCCATGCCCTTGTCGATAGTCTCGAAGAAACGTTCTTCTTCCTGCCGCAACACGTCGGCAATACGCGGCTGCGATGCGCGCAGCTCCGGATACGCCTCGCCCATTTCGGCAACCAGGTCCGGCACCAGCTTGTAGAAAAACGCGGCGCGCACGCCGAGTTTGTAACCGTGGCGAATCGCGCGGCGAATGATGCGGCGCAGCACATAACCGCGACCTTCATTGCCAGGGATCACGCCATCGACGATGGTGAAGGAGCAGGCGCGGATGTGGTCGGCGATGACCTTCAGCGACGGCGAATCCTTGTCGCAGTCACCGCCACCTGCGGCGTCGTCAACGACCTTCTTCGCCGCCGCCAGCAGGTTCACGAAGGTGTCGATCTCGTAGTTGCTGTGCACGTGCTGCAGCACCGCGGTCAGGCGCTCGAGGCCCATGCCGGTGTCCACGCTCGGCTTCGGAAGCTTGTGCATCACGCCCGCGTCGTCGCGGTTGAACTGCATGAACACGTTGTTCCAGATCTCGATGTAGCGGTCGCCGTCTTCGTTGGGCGAGCCAGGCGGGCCACCGGCGATCTCGGGGCCGTGGTCGTAGAAGATCTCGGTGCACGGGCCGCAGGGGCCGGTGTCGCCCATCATCCAGAAGTTGTCGGAGGCGTAGCGCGCGCCCTTGTTGTCGCCGATGCGCACGATGCGCTCCGGCGGAATGCCGATGCCCTTGTTCCAGATCTCGTAAGCCTCGTCGTCCTCGGCGTAGACGGTGACCCAGAGCTTGTCCTTCGGCAGCTTGAAGTG
>JBEVMI010000474.1:0-4077 GCA_040508685.1 Spongiibacteraceae bacterium | reverse complement strand
CATGGCCTGAATAAAATCGACGGGGTGGTAATAGGAGATGTACTGAAGGGCGTCGGCGACGCTTTGAATCAGATCGTCCTGGCGAATAACGGTCATGGTTGGCTCCTGAGCAAATATCTACGGCTGCTGAGTGGCTATTCAGGTAAATGGCAAGGCAAATAATTTCTGCGCTCGGCGCGGTCGGATACCGCGCTCATCGCTATTTCACTATTTCTATTTCGGGTCGCTTCGCCCTTCCTATTTAGGCGTCGCTTCGTCTCTCTATTTCGGTGCAGCTTCGCTCACAGGCCCGCCAATCTGCTGTTTGATGTTGACGATTTCGCGATTGGTCTGTTTGCGGAAATTGTTGATCGACTGCACCCACTCTTCGCTGGTGTTCATGCGCAGGCCGAGCTTTTCGACATTGGCCGAGGTGACATTGCCCTTCTCGGTCAGCGATTCAATCGCCGCCTGCTGCTCTTCGAGCTTGCGCTTGCTCAGCTCGACGGTCGGCGCCAGCTTGTCCAGCTGCGCCTTGGCGGCAGCCAGCGTCTTCTCCTGTTCGTCGACGGCTTTTTCCACCTTGCCGGTCGTGCCCTGCGTCGCCTTCAACGCCTGCTCGATCGCCGCGATTTGGGTGGTGTGTTGATCGAGTGTCGTTTTGGCGCGTTTGAGGTTGTCGTCGCGCACTTTGACCAGCGATTCGTCGAGCTCCTTGAGTTTGACCTGCAGCGTCGAGCTGGACTGATTCGCGCTTTCGTCGGTGATCGACAGGCGTTTTTCCAGATCGCCGACACGCATCTGCCAGGCATCGAGTGCGGTTTGCGCGCTAGCCAGTTGTAATTGCAAGAAACCCGCCCAACCGAGCGCGGCGACCACTAATGCTCCCAGCACATACAAAAGCGTCTTGCTGGCCCCGGCGGGGGCGTCTTCATAACGTTCGTCGCTCCCTTCCAGCAGCGGATTACTCGCCGGTTTCTGTTTGCCGCCCTTCTGCCGCTGATAATGTTCGGCATCGTCGCGATCGGGGATCATGGTCGGAATTTCAGGCAACGGATCGTTATCGTGGTCTCGCGGGGACATTCCTGCATCTCGATGTGTGCAATAAAAAGGGGGGAATTAAAGCGGACTGCATTATGGCACAACGTCGCCGCGGAACACCCATCACGGAGCACCGCCGCAAAGCCCGAGGTTACGGTCACGTAAGGCAATTGCAGTTTGCGGGAGCGAAGCATATTCTGCTGAGGAATCCAGCAGTTAGGGAGGCGACCACGCCTTGCGACTGCAGGTTGTCCGCATGTGATCCAATCCGCTCACGCTCAATCAAAATAATCCGAACAAAATCACAAGAATCTGAGGAGAAACAGGATGCATCCGCTCAATAGCGTCAAAGGCGCCATCGTCATCGGCTTCGTTATCGCCATCGTCATTGCCGTGCTCGTCGAACCCGGTATTCAATTCAGCATGCTTTCCCTCGCACGCTGGCTGCATATCATTTCCGGTGTGATGTGGATCGGCCTGCTGTATTACTTCAACGTCGTGCAAATTCCCGGACTGGCCGTGGCGGGCGCCGATACCGGTGGCCCCGGTGGCGCCGGCATTTCCAAATACATCGCCCCACGCGCACTGTTGTGGTTCCGCTGGGCAGCGCTTGCGACCTGGTTGACCGGTGCCTGGTATCTCGGCCCGAATTTCGTCAGCGCGTTTACGCTGGGCCTGCTGCTACCGGACCCGAGCACCTATTTCATGGTGATCGGTATCGGCGCATGGCTCGGCACCATCATGCTGATCAATGTGTGGGCGGTGATCTGGCCGAATCAGAAAAAAGTGCTGGGTATCACCCCCGCCAGCGATGCGGAAAAGGCGGCGGCACGCAACACCGCCAAATATGCATCGCGCATCAATTTCATTCTGTCGATCCCGATGTTGATGTGTATGGGCGGCGCCATGCACGGCCTGCCGTTCTGATTGGCAAGCCCAAAAAGCCCGGCCAATCGCCGGGCTATTTTGTTTCTTTTTGCTAAACCTACGCTTCCTTCTCGACATCGCCGCGCTCCCGATCTACGATCACATCCGGTTTTCGCGCGGTTCCTTACAGTTTTTACAACTGTCACTGCTGCAAAATCTTTCTGAAATTCTCCTGTCACACGTTGCGAAGCTAACTGCCCGTTGACGGTACATCGTCAACCGTAAATAGGGGCCGCAACGATTTTTGCGACATGACAATTTGTTCGCGACATGAACCAAAGGATTTTCGCCATGACGTTTCAACTCCCTGCACTTCCTTATTCGCAAGACGCCCTGGCTCCGCACATTTCAGCGGAGACACTGGATTTCCACCACGGCAAACACCACAAGGCCTATGTCGACAAACTCAATACGCTGGTTCCCGGCACCGAGTACGAAGGCAAATCGCTGGAAGACGTGATCAAGGCGGCACCTGCCGGCCCCGTCTTCAATAACGCTGCACAAATCTGGAACCACACGTTTTACTGGCACTGCCTGAGCCCTAACGGCGGCGGTGCACCCACCGGCAAGGTGGGCGAAGCCATCACCCAGGCCTTTGGCTCCTTCGATAAATTCAAGGAAGCGTTCACCAATAGCGCGATCAACAACTTCGGCTCGAGCTGGACCTGGCTGGTCAAAAAAGCGGACGGCACCGTCGCCATCGTCAATACCAGCAACGCCGGCACGCCGCTGACCGACGCTTCGGTAGTGCCGTTGCTGACACTCGATCTGTGGGAACACGCCTACTACGTCGATTACCGCAATGCCCGCCCGAAATATATCGAGGCATTCTGGAGCCTGATCAACTGGGAATTCGCCAACACGAATTTCGACTGATACACGCCCGCCCCGCCAAAGCCCGCCGCGTGCGGGCTTTTTTATGTTCGTTCATTGCGCATGTCCATTTTTGTGAACAGCCTCGCACCACGGAATTTTCCATTCATTTTCAATTCAGCCGCACAATGACAGCCTGCATGCCGGGATACGCAGCTGATCTGCGCGCCCTATGGTGCCAGAGATAATCGGCAGCGGCCGACCCACGAAAATGGGGCACAATGCCCGCCAAAGCTCAATCGAGCTACAAAAAAGAGGAATATCACCATGAACAAGTCGATGCTCGTAGGTACGGTACTCGGTGCGGTTGCCGTCACAGCAGGCGGCGCAGTAGCAGGTTATAAATTGCTAGACCAAAGCCCGAAATACGCAGAAGTGCTCGAAGTTAAACCCATTACCGAAACCATCCGCATCCCGCGCGAGGAATGCCACGATGAGCAAGTTACCCATACCAAACCCGTGAAAGACCAGCACCGCATTGCCGGCACGGCGATTGGCGCCGTTCTCGGCGGGGTACTCGGCAACCAGGTGGGCGGCGGCAGCGGTAAAAAAATCGCGACCGTAGCGGGTGCCGCGGCCGGTGGTTACGCGGGCAACAAAACTCAGGAAAACATGCAGCAGGGCGATACCTACACAACTACCGAACGCCGCTGCCAAACCGTGCACGACAAACAGCAAAAAACCGTTGGTTACAACGTGAAATATAAAATCAAGGATGAAATCGGCACCGTCAAAATGGATCGCGAGCCGGGCGACAAAATCCCGCTCACCGAAGATGGGCAGCTGGCGTTGAATGACGAAGGTGCGAAATAACGCTTGCCATGAAAGAATCCAGGGCGCCGAGTGCGCCCTTTTTAATGCTGGGTTTTTCGAGCATCAATTTATTGGGCATGTTTTAAATTATCATTTTTCACCGATGTGCCCCGATTTTTGCATTTGCGATCAAGGTCGTCTTTTTCGCGATTGTTTTTTTCCGCTACACACGAATAAGTTTAACGAACAGCTTTCCATCGGCTGCTGGTTCGACGAGGAACTATGCGATGAATTCCGATCCTGCAGATAACGCCTACACCACTCGCGTCGAAGCGGACGCCGCCGACTCCGGCGATCAACCCGAACCCGCCCTCAATAAAAATGCTGACAGCGCCAAAGGCGAGCGGCCGTCTGCTATAGAGCGGCAACGAGCGGCCATGCAGCTCGCAACGACACGCAATCGGGTCTACCAAAATCTGCCACCACCACCACCACCGCCACCGC
>JBEVMI010000472.1:0-4242 GCA_040508685.1 Spongiibacteraceae bacterium | reverse complement strand
AGCGAGAACCGTTGCAGTGGTGGTGCCGTCACCAGCGGTGTCGGAAGCTTTCGACGCCACTTCTTTCACGAGCTGTGCGCCCATGTTTTCGAACTTGTCTTTCAGTTCGATTTCTTTCGCTACGGAAACGCCGTCTTTGGTAACGGTCGGTGCGCCGAAGGATTTGTCGATGATGACGTTACGGCCTTTCGGGCCGAGGGTGACTTTGACTGCGTCGGCCAGGATGTTGACACCCTTGACCATTTTTGCGCGGGCGGATTCGCCGAATTTCACATCTTTAGCTGCCATGATGTTTGCTTCCTCGTAAATTTAAATCGGTTGCTGGACGAAGACGGGTCAGAGCTTTCCCTTGTTAGGGAACACTCGAGGAGAATTACTTCTCGATGACGCCGAACACTTCGGTTTCGGTGAGGATGATCAGCTCGTCACCGTCAATTTTGACGTTGTTGCCGGAGTACTGGCCGAACAGAACCTGGTCACCGACTTTCAGCGAGAGCGGGCGCACTTCGCCATTTTCGAGCAGCTTGCCCGGGCCGACGGCGACGACTTCACCCTGATTCGGTTTTTCTTTGGCGGAGCCCGGCAGCAGGATGCCACCAGCGGTTTTAGCCTCTTCTTCCTTGCGACGTACGACGACACGGTCGTTCAGCGGACGGATTTTCATATTGCCTCTCTCCTGGTTATTTCAGGAATGTCCTGATTGGTTAATGAGTTAGGGCTGGAGACCCCGATAAAACAATGCGATTGAAACTGGCCGTCTATCGGCGTGCCCGCAAATATGGGGACGGACGATGACAATTCAAGGGCCTATTTAGCACTCTGCGCTCGAGAGTGCCAAAACAGGCGCCCATCATAGGCCCGCGAGATTGACAGTCAAGGTGTTTGTGGTTGATTGCAGGGGTGCAGGACACTTAACTCGGGTGCTGGTCGTCGCGCTGATCCTCGCGTCGAAAGTCACCTTCGATAACCTCGGGGTGGCGCCCAGCCTGGCCACGACTGCCGGCGAACGGTTTCCACAGGCGGCGACTCAGGCGGCGGCGTGTGGCGGGCAATAACAACAGTACGCCGACCCCATCGCCGAGCAAGCCGGGCAGGAACAACAATAAACCGGCCCCAGCCAGCAAAAACCCGTCGGTGATGGCCACCACCGGAGCCGCCCCCGTGCGTGCGCGCAACAATGTCAGCCAACCGGCGCGGCGCAAAATAGCCAGTCCGCACAGTCCCGAGCCCAGCACCACCGCGAGTACCGCCGCGGCACCGATTGCCGATCCGACCTTGACCAGCAGCCACAACTCCAGCAGCGGATACAGCAAGATCAGAAAGAATAAGGGTCGCATGGCGCGCTCCGCGGTCGGTGTGACACATCAACATGTAGGCGTTGCGCCTGATTTCAAGCCACGCGGAGTCGCAGCGGCGCGTGGTTTGGCATTGACTGGGGTTTGCTGTAATAATTCCGCGCGCTTTTTTCGGCTACCGTTCAGATCAATGCTGCACATCGTCAGCGCGCTGATCTTCATTCACCTGCGAACTGTTTCAATCCTGCTGGCAGCATCACTACCCTTTTCCGCGTTCACTTATCAGCACCTTTCGTTTTAAACATTTCAGAAGGCAACGTCATGAATCTCAAAGACAAAGTCGTGGTAGTCACCGGCGGTGGCCAAGGCCTCGGGCGCTCGATTGCACTGGCGCTGGCCGCCAAGGGCGCCAAGCTGGCGCTGTTTGATCTCAACCATGAAAAACTGGAAGAGGCGGTACAGCTCTGCAAAAAAGCCGGCGGCGACGCCCGCTCTTACCTCTGCAATGTCGCGAAAGAAGATGACGTCATTCACGCCTTTGACGGCGTCATCGCCGACTTCGGAGCGCTACATGGCCTGGTCAACAATGCCGGCATTCTGCGCGACGGTTTCATGATCAAAATGCGCGACGGCGCAATCGTGAAAAAAATGTCGCTCGCCGAATGGCAGGCAGTGATCGACGTCAACCTCACCGGCGTTTTCCTGTGTGCACGCGAAGCCGCCGAACGCATGATCACACTCAACTGCCCCGGCGTACTGATCAATATTTCCAGCCTGTCGCGCGCCGGCAACATGGGTCAGTCGAATTACTCCGCCGCCAAAGCCGGCGTCGCCGCACTGACCGTGACCTGGGCCAAGGAACTCGCGAAAAACAATATCCGCAGCGCCGCGATTGCGCCGGGTTTTATCGCTACTGAAATGGTCGCCAGCATGAAACCGGAAGCACTCGATAAAATGGCCGAGGGCATTCCGCTGCATCGCCTCGGCCAGCCGGAAGAAATCGGCCACACCGTGGTGTTTATTTTCGAGAACGATTATTTGACGGGACGTGTTATCGAACTCGACGGCGGCATCCGCATTTAACGAAGGATGCTACTGCGCTCGCTACGCATCTCGGGTCCGCAATATTTAAAACTCACCACGACGTTTCGTTACCAGGAATAGTTCAAGCCGAAGGACCAGCTGCGATCGAGCGGCCCGGCATCGTCGGCGGGGCGGTTGTTGTAATCGAATTCGAACATGGTCTGCGCCTTGAGGGCTCCGATGATCGGCATCCCGAAGCCGGTTTCGGTTTCGACGCGCCAGTCGTCGCTGGCATCGAACGATTGCAGCACGGTATTGCGATGAAAAAATTCGAGACCGCGGCTGTTGAGCGTGACCACCAGATCCGTGCTCTCGCGAATAGCCGCCGCTTCCCGATCCGGATCGCCGATATATTTTTCGCGCAGCAGCGCCGGACCGACCTCTACCGACAACCGGATCAACTCCGTATCGAAGAATTGATAACCGAGACCTGCACCGAACAGGGCGCGACTTTCCAGTGCCTGAAACTGGTTTTCCTCCCAGCTGACATTGCTGTTGAAAAACCATTTCGGGCTGATGAAATAATCGTACTGATACGCAAATTTGCGATCGTCCGCGGTTTTGATATCGGCGGAACTGGTGCGATCGTAGTGCGCGGTGGCGATATGCCGCACCGGCCCCTTGCGCAATTCGATGCGGGCATCGACCTGCAACTTGAACTCCTCGCTGTTGCCGGCACTGTCGCGCCCCGCCACCACCACGTTGCCTTTCTGGCGCCACGTGTCCGGCTCGCTGAGGGGACGTGCGGTGACACGCTGCACCAGCCGCCAGCTGTTGAGCTCGACCATGCCCTGCTCGCAATTGAGAAATTGCTGTTGCGCGTCGGCAGACTTCAGCTGACAGTCGGTGAGCTCGCGATTGGCGTCGAGCACGATACGAAATTCGCTCTCGCTATCGATACTCAGCACATCGACCTGACCGATGACGACCTCGCCCATCAGATCCGATTGCCAGTGCACCTGTTCGTCATAAATGCCGATCAGCTCGCCGGAAATACGATCGCCATTGCCAAGCACCAGCGTGCCGGCATGGGCGGTGAATGACAGCAGCCCCACCCAAATAATCAGAAACGAAATAATCGGAAGCGGGCGATTCCGCATGCAGTGTCCCGGATAAGATAATTAATGGAAGGATGGATGAACAAACATCATGCCGACAACGATTGACGATCACGCGCGCGAGCGCATCTGGCAGGTGGTGCACAGCATACCGCGTGGAAAAGTCACGAGCTATGGGCGTGTTGCTGCGCTGGCGGGTTTGCCACGCGCAGCGCGGCTGGTCGGTCGCGTGCTGGCACAATTGCCGAAAGACAGTAAATTGCCGTGGTTTCGCGTCATCAATGCCAGTGGCCGCATCACTTTTCCCGAAGGTTCGACGGCGTGGCAACGTCAGCGCGACTGCCTGCTCGATGAGGGCGTGATCATTCGCGGCAGCCGCATCGATATCAAGGCGTGCGGCTGGGAATGGACTTGAAGACTGCCGACGAATTCCACGGTGCAACCTTGAACAGTATCAGCATGCCCGGCAGCGCCAGCGCGAAACACAGCAAATAAAAATCGAACCAGCCGAGTGCATCAACCAGATAACCCGCAGACGCGTTGATCAATGTGCGCGGTATCGCCATAAAACTTGTGAACAGCGCCAATTGTGTCGCGGTATACGAAGGATGTGTCTGCGTTGCAATAAACGCAACAAAAGCCGCTGCACCGACACCGACACCAAATGCTTCCAGCCCGACTACGACGCCGAGATAAACGAGCCGCAGCGCCATATCGAAATTCGCGAGATCGGCCGCGGCCAGCCATGCAAAACCCAAAATGCTCAACATCTGTACCACGCCAAATACCCACAGCGCACGCGTAAT